>JAZUAB010000075.1:0-6570 GCA_045637745.1 Candidatus Onthoplasma sp.
ATGCAAGAGCTTTTTTGAAAAATATTCAATTTCGGCAATCTGCACCAATAATTATAATGTATACAAGTTCATTTTACTTAAATTCTTTAAAGGAGATAGAATTATGAAAAAACATATAATAGCAATAATCATTGTTTTATGTATTGTAAGTTTGGTCGGTGTGGGCGTTTGGTTCTTCATAAGAAAAAACAAAACTCAATCATTATACGAAACTTGCATTGATTTTACTTACAGTTCCAACACACAAAGTTTACACGATAATATCGCTGAAGCACAAAATTTATATTCGCAAAAAGGCTCTAGTAGCGACACAAGATTGACAACTTTAGGCAATGTAATTTTAAAGTTAGACGCGATGCAAAACGATTTGAATTCATATTTGATTTTGTCAAATGCAAAAGCCTCAACCACCAATAAATTGAGCAAATCGTACAAGAGTCTATCTGGCGCAAGAAACGTGTTGCTTACAAACTTTGATGAATATATAACACGTATGAGCGGTAACACAAATATTAGTGGTTCTGCTGTCAATGATTTGTATAACGATATTTTAGGCGACACAATATCTTATATTTACAAATATTCAAGTTGTGTCAAATCAATCAACAATTATGTGTTCAACAAGGTTTATAAGGCCGATAATATAAAACAGCAAATTTATTTGTTATATTTAACCTCTTCAAACCATTTGTTAGACAACATATCAAACCATCAGTTTGAGTCAACCAGTTTGATAACAATTACACGATTCAACAGTAATATTCAAATTGTTGATGGAGTTGTCAAATTGCGCGACACCTCTCTTGGTGGAGAGTTTAGCAACAATGCCATGATGTTTAAATCAAACTTTAACAAATCAAATGTTACAGAATTAGTTAAAAACTTTGAAACGTATTATTCCGTTACAATAAATCCAACTACTGAGACAAACGTTGAAAAGTTGGCGGTTCATTACCTTAAACTAATTATGGAGGTGTAATTATGAAAAAAGTTTTATCTTTACTACTAATTTTAATAATACTTCCTGCAACGGCATTTGCCATGCTTGGTTGCGACAAAAATAAAGACGCAAAAGACTTTTACAATTCCTATCTTAAAATCGCGTCAAATTCACAACACTTAACTCTTACTGAAGCAAACAACAATTACAACTTAAATATTAATAGCGAGAAAATTATAATTAAATACTCGCCTCAATTAGCAACACTTGTATCAGACGAATTAAGACCTTATAAATATTTAGACACATTTTACCAAAAATTATTAGACGATAGCCTGGCTCCACTATATTTATTTGGCGCTGAAATATCTAAAAGCAATAAAGTAACTGAAAAACAAGTTGAAATGCTATATAGCCGCCTATCTGATTTAGAAGCCGATTATGAAGACATCGACTATTATTCTGAAATTTTAATGAGTTCATTAAAATCATCGGCTATGGAAACTGTGAATCTATCTCATTTAAAAAGACTATTTGAACAATATGAACAGATTCTTGACTCCGCATCCAATTTGTCTGCTTTAGTTTGCGACATATATTTTAACAACATTCTAACCAACTCAAACTTAAATTACTCGTCTAAAAAAGTGAGCGAATTAACTGATACTGATTTAACCAACATTACAATCAATATAAGATCTAGATTGTATTATTATAAGTCAATATATGCAAATGTGTATAATCAGATGTATATTAAAGGCAACAAAATTTATGAAAATTTAATTAATATGTCGTTCAGCCCTGAAATATACAATCCGTACTCCTACATTTCAAGCATCAAATCATTAACCAGTCTTCCAATTGAAGAGTTACGCGATAACAAAACTGATATATACAATAATATGCTTTCACTATATAAAATTCAATCCAACATTTCAACAGCATACAACCACTTTGTTACAGCAAGTAAAAATATTGTATATAGCGAAATTACTGACAACAGCACCGAAGACCAAATCAGTTATGCCAACATTATGGATCAATTTGCTGGCGGAATAGCTTACGATAGTTATGAAATTATTAAAAACCTAATCACATTATCATACATTTAAATTTTTTAGCGCAATTTTATTGTTGCGCTTTCATATTGAAAAGACATCAAAAGGAGAATTTATGGATTACCAAAAATTAGCGGATTTACTATATCCCAATACTATTAAAACTATACAAGATTATTTAAACCAATATCCTACCCGCAAATTGCCTGAAGGTGCTGAAGTAACTCGTTTTGCCCCTAGCCCAACCGGCTATCTTCACATCGGGCATTTTTGTGGTGCAACAACCGATAAAATGCTTGCTCAAGCAAGCAAAGGCGTGTTTTATATGCGCCTTGAAGACACTGATGGCAAGCGAACTATTGAAGGTGCCGATAAAATAGCATTACAAGTGCTTGAAAAATTTAATATTATTCCGCAAGAAGGTTACTTGCTAAACGGACAAGTTGGCAATTACGGACCCTATAAACAAAGCGAACGCGTGCAAATATATAACACTTTTGCAAAACACTTAGTATCAATCGGTCGTGCTTATCCTTGTTTTTGTAAAAAACGTGAAAATAAAGATGAAATTTTACAAGAACGTACCGAACAACTATCTACTTCAAATACAATTGAAACAAAAGATGCTTGCCGTGATTTAACTTTGGAAGAAGTTAAACAACACCTTGACAATGGTGATGAATGGGCGTTAAGATTTAAATCTTTAGGTAAAACTGGTGAAACATTTAAATTTATTGACGTTGCAAAAGGCGAAAGAACTTTGGCTCAAAATACAACGGATTATATTATTGTTAAAAGCAATGGAGTCCCAGTATATCATTTAGGTCATGTAGTAGATGACATATTAATGCGAACCACAACTGTTGTTCGTGGCAACGAATGGATGGGTACCCTTCCACTTCATATTGAGATGTTTGAAGCTTTTGGCTTTAAGCCACCTAAATATGTACATACTTGTCTGATTATGAAAAAGGATGAAACAACAGGCAATATACGCAAAATATCTAAACGTCTCGACCCTGAAGCAGATATGAGATTTTATCTAACCAGCGGATACCCAGTCGAAGCGGTAAACAGATATGTTATGAACCTTATTAATAGCGAATATGAACCTTGGGCATTAGCAAATCCTAATGCTCCATTAGATAAATATCCTTTTAACCCTAACAATTTAACCACATCAGATCCAATGTTTGACATTATTAAACTGAATGACATTTCAAAAACAGTTATTTCAAAATATACTACTGAAGAAGTTTTAAATAACATTTTAACTTGGGCTAAAGAATATAATGATAATGATTACAACTTAATAACTACTCACAAAGAATTATTTAAATCTATGCTTTCTATCGACCGTGAGTGCGAGCGCCCTCGTAAAGATATTACAATGTATAGCGAGGTTGTTAAATTGTATGAGTACATTATTCCAAACTATGAAGTTAGCGAAAACATTGATTTTGGCAATGTGAATATACAAAATCTTAAAGAGTTTTTACAAGATTATGCCAATACATATGTAGAAGCCAATGATAATAGCGAATGGTTTGCAAATATTAAGCAATGTGCACTAAGTCATAATTTTGCAGATATGAAAGATTTCAGGAAAAACCCTGAAAATTACGCTGGTAGCGTGGCAGATGCCGTTAAATTTGTAAGATTTGCTATTACTGGACGTATTAACACACCTGAATTGTACACTATTATGAAGACACTATCTAAACAAATTTGTATCGAAAGATTAAATAAGTTTATTCAAAAATTAAATCAATTCATCAATCTATCCTAGCGGATAGATTTTTGTATGCAAGAATGCACCAACAAAAAATTTAAAAAAACAGTATTGACATATGCGCATGTTTTTGATATAATTAAGTAAATTTCATTTAAAGGAGATATTTTTATGGCAAACAATTCAAACAAAAAAGGTTTTAATGCTAAAAATAAACGTATAGCAAAAGGCATTGTAGCTGCTTCTGCTGCAGGGGTAATATTTTTATCTGGATTAGGCATTTACAGTTGGAATAACCGCAACTTCCGCCCAACCCCAGACCTTGATACAGAAACTAGACCAGGTTATAGCCAGTCAGGCGATATTGAACAAGATATTCACACAGTAGCTAAAGAACCTAGTATCAACACTGAAGCACCTGGCACATCTTATATCGAAACTGAAACTCATGTAGATCATTTTACAGGAAATGAACCTACTATTAACACTGAGACGGAAAGTAATATGTTTATCACCCAAGTTCCAACCGAAGATATTACTGAACATGAAGTTCAAACTGAAGCTCAAATCGGCGCAGGAAATAGCGCATCTACTTCACAAACCACAGAGTCTGCAACTGAAACTCACACTGAAAGAGTTACAGAAACTGAACGTAACACAGAACAAGCAACTGAAACTGAACGCGAGACTCATCCAGCGACTGAAACCGAAACAGAATATATTACTGAATCAGAAACACATTATCAAACTGGTTTTGAAACAGAGGTTCAAACAGAACACGTTACAGAAGCCCCTATAGCCAATGCTTCAAGCGAACAAATTATCACCAAACTTACAGTTATTGCTAAAAATTATATGAAGAAGGTTACAGGAAGCTCCAAAGATCCAAATTTGACAAACTTAATTATATCTAAAATTACTCCAGATGCCAACTCTTGTCAAGTTTTGATTGAGGGTCGCGCTTATATTAAAGAACAACCTTATACAATCGCATTCACAATGAATACCACCGATAATACTTTAGCAATTTATAAGATTGTAAATAAAGGCAATTCATTAACACGTATTGATACTCAAGAATCTCTTAACGCTATAGATGAATTAATCGACTTCTCATATAACAATAAGTTCAAACTTACCGGAAAAGTTGACGAATATAGTTCAGATGCAACATTATCTCAATAATTATTAAAAAATTATGGCCGTTATGCCATAATTTTTTTTGTTTCTATATTGTTTTTAATGATTGCCAAGATCGTATAATTGATTGTATATTTATAATGCAAATCCGCCATCCACAGTTATAACTTGACCGGTTATAAAGGTTGCATTATCGCTTGCCAAAAAATATACTGCATTAGCTACATCTTGTGGGGTGCCTAGACGATTTAACGGCGTTTGTTGTTTTAATTCATTTTTATCATCTTCAGTATACTCAAGCAACATATCGGTATCAATCACTCCGGGACACACGCAATTTACACTAATATTGCTAGGTGCCAACTCTTTGGCAAGCGCCATTGTAAATGCAATCACAGCACCCTTACTAGCACTATATATTGTTTCCATACTAGCACCCACTTTGCCCCAAATTGATGAAATGTTAATTATTTTGCCAGCCTTTTCGCTTATCATACTAGGCACAACCGCTTTTGAGCAATTAATTACACCAAATGTATTTACTCCAAACACGCGAGCCACTTCATCGGTTGTAGTTAATTGAAATAATTTTGACAATGCAACACCAGCATTATTCACCAATACATCTATGCGTCCAAATTTTTTGATGGCAAGATTTACCATATCAAGCACCTCACTCTCAATTGACACATCTGCCTTAACAATCAAACATTTTACGCCCAATTTTTCAATTTGCTTAGCAATAGATTTAGCTTTAGTTTCACTATTATTATAATTTAATACAATGTTATAACCTTCAGTTGCAAATTTAATGGCAATTTCACGACCAATTCCACGAGATGCGCCTGTAATTAAAACTGTTTTCATATATTTCCCCTTATAAAGTTAAATCATTATCTTTCTTACTTTCACTTATATAATCAATCTTTCTCTTGTTATCACCCCTAAATGTTGCCTGATGAGAATTTGAATGCAATTTTTGATATTGTTGTTGTGGAGTGTATATCGCTGACTGATTGTTTTCCACTTTCAGCAATTCTTTATCAATACTGCTTTCATACTCACGTTGATTTCTGCTTTTCATTGTTAAAACCTGAGTTGCCACTGCACTTGAAGTCCCAACTGCAATTATTGGAAATATCGCTAAAGGTGTAGGAAATGCAACACACAGCCCAATGCTCACTCCCGCTATTGCTCCTGTTATGATATTGCCTATTGTTGATGTTTTCATAATTTTCTCCTATTAAATGTATTATATCACAACGCCTCTTGATTTGCAATATCTTTTAAATCATATTTATAATTAATCTCTCATATAAATAACTAGGAGATTTTTATGGAAGAAAACAAGTCAACAACATTAGGCAATCCCAAATCTAATATTGAGCATAATTTAACGCTCGTCGATCGCAAGCATTTAACAATTACAGGAATAGAAAAAGTTGTCAGTGTTAAACCAGATTTAGTACAACTAAAATCCAGTGCTGGCGACATTGTTGTTAATGGACAGAATATAGAAGTTACAAAACTGGATTTAGAACAACACACCTTGAACTTAAACGGAAAGTTTGATAGTATTAAATATTTAGAAAATAACAAAACACCCCTACTTAAAAAGATTTTTAAATGATATTTTTTAGCGTAAATCAACTATACTCTTTTTGCCTTGTTTTATTTTGTGGTATATTATGTTGTGTTTT
>JAZUAB010000076.1:0-1171 GCA_045637745.1 Candidatus Onthoplasma sp.
AAATAGTTCCAATGGATAAAATTAATCTTCATTTTACAGGAGATATGCATGCCATAACTAGTGCAAATAATTTACTATCCGCAATTATAGATAATCACATCTTTCAAGGTAACGAATTTAATATTAAGGAAGTGTATTTTAAAAGATGTTTAGACGTTAATGATAGACCGCTTAAAAATGTTGAAATATTTGGAGGCAGAAAAGATAAATTTACTATCACAAGTGCAAGTGAAATGATGGCAATACTTTCGTTGGCCAGTGATTTGCAAGACTTAAAAAGAAGACTTGGAAATATAATAGTGGTTAAAGATGCTGATAATAAACTAATTTTTGCTAGCGACTTAAAAGCGCAGGACGCTATGGCAATACTATTAAAGGATGCAATCAAACCAAATCTTGTGCAAACCCTTGAGCACACGCCAGCCATTGTACACTGCGGTCCGTTTGCCAATATTGCACATGGTTGCAATAGTGTTAGGGCTACTAAGTTTGCTTTGTCTTGTGGTGAGTATGTGGTTACAGAGGCTGGTTTTGGCGCTGATCTTGGAGCTGAAAAATTTATAGACCTAAAATGTCAGACAAACAATCTTAAACCAGATGCTATTGTGCTGGTTGCAACAATTAAGGCGCTTAAGTTCCATGGTGGGGCAAATTTAGATGAGATAAACAATGAAAATGTTGATGCCTTAAATAATGGGCTAGCAAATCTTGAAAGACATATTGACAATATTAAGCAAGTGTTTAATTTGCCAGTCGTTGTGGCTATTAATAAATTTAACTTTGACACCGAACGGGAAATTGAAGTAGTAAAACAATTTACAAAAACTAAAGGTGTGGAAGTTGCTGTTACCACAGCATTTAGCGATGGTAGCAAAGGGGCGTATGATTTGGCAAACAAAGTGATTAAATTATGTAATACTAGTTCGCAGGTTAAATTTGCTTATGAGTTAACGGATAATATAAAAACCAAAATTGAAAAAGTAGCTACGAGTATTTATCATGCAAGCAAAGTTAAGTTTTCAGCTGAATCAAAAAGCAAACTAAAAGAAATTGTAGGAACTAAATATGACAAACTGCCTGTAGTAATTGCCAAAACTCAATATAGCTTTAGTGATGATAAAGATAAGATTAACGCGCCTACTAATTTTGATATAACCATTAAGGATATTCA
>JAZUAB010000077.1:0-3227 GCA_045637745.1 Candidatus Onthoplasma sp.
GTCACATTTTTAGATGCAAATACTATATCATGATTGCTATATTTTGATCCGCCATTAACAGTTAGACTACGAGTTAATGAATTGACAGTATTCAATCTTGGACGACCACGACCGCGCTTTTCTGTTGGCTCAATTACTTGACTTTCATCAACAATTTTTCTTGGACGACCTCGACCACGTTTTTCACCAATTTCAACAGTATTTTCATCGCTTTCAATTGAAATGTTAGGCTCTTCGTTTAGCTCAACTGCCTTTACTTCTTCAGCAGGCTTATTGCCAGCGCTTAAACTTGCGGTATGAGAATGATTATATTCTTGTTTAGATTTTTCATTTCCAGATAAGATGCTTCTAATATTTGACTTAAATATGTCATAATCAGAATCAAACATATCATCGTAATCTTCTTCAACCGGCTTGTTGGCGATTAGATTATCTACAAAAACGTCAGTTTCTTGAGCTTGATGTTTGCCATTGATTAACTCGTCAACCTCTTCATCATTAATCACTTCATCCAAATCGTTAGGTATGGTTATTTTAGTTGTTTCTTCATAATTATGGAATTCGTCTTGTTTAATTGGCTCCAAAGTTTCTATAGTCAACTTTCTTGGTCTTCCTCTGCCTCGTTTCTCAGAAGGCTCTACCATCTGACTTTCATCAACTATCTTTCTAGGTCTACCACGACCGCGTTTCTCTGCCAGCTCAACCATTTCACCTTCTGGCACTACTTTTCTAGGGCGACCACGGCCACGCTTTTCGCCTACAATTTCTAGCTCTATGCGTTCTTTTCTTGGACGACCGCGTCCACGTTTCTCGCCTTGCTCAATAATTTGACTTTCATCTACGATTTTTCTAGGTCTTCCGCGACCACGCTTTTCAGTCGGCTCAATAATTTGACTTTCGTCAACTATCTTTCTTGGGCGACCACGACCGCGCTTCTCTGCCGGCTCTATCATTTCGCCTTCCGGAACGATTTTTCTAGGTCTACCACGGCCACGTTTTTCGCCTACAATTTCTGGCTCTAGGCGCTCTTTCCTTGGACGACCACGACCACGACTTTGCGTTACAATAAGTGTGGTTTGAGCTTGACTAGTAACCACATCTTCGTCTAATTCCTCATCAATACCATTTTCAACATCAAGTTCGTCAAACTCATCTACATTATCTATATCGTTGTCGACTTCTGTTTCGCGAGGTAACTCAATAATCCCTTCACGCACACGCTTGGTACGTTTTAAGTAATTGTTATATGCCTCTACTATAGCACTTTTCACCATATCAAAAGCTTCAATATATTCTGGACGTATTTCGTCCAAGCCTTCTCTTATCACACTTTCATCAATCATTACCGCTTCGTCAACTGACTTACCAATAATATTACTGGTCATAAGTGATGTAATTGCAATTGCGTTAGGGTTACCAAAGGCGCGGAATTTAGCATCTTCGATGATATCGTTAACAACACGCCAGGTAAGTTCTATTACCAAGCCGTCATTATCTTCACCCACACGACCTATAGCCTCAGGCTTAATGATACGTCCGCTGTGTTTAGCGTTATAAAATAATTCTAAAATTTTCAAACTACATGATTTCATCTTTCTTCTTTCTACCTCTCTTTTGTTTTAAAGTAGATTTAGATGAATATGTTGGTGAATATGCACGCAATTTTTCAACGCATTCCTTGATAATTGCTACCGCCTTATCAACCTCTTCATATTCATTGTTTTTAGAAAAACTAAATCGGATTGTGCCTTTAGCCAAGTCGTCAGTCATGCCCATAGCCTTAAGCACGTGTGACACTTCCACACTGTTTGACATACAAGCGCTACCAGTGCTTACATATACACCTTTTAAATCAAGCATCATTAACAATGCACTACCATCAATACCAACAAATGTGGCACTAACAATTTTAGGCAACTTTTGCTTTTCGTAACCATTAATGATAATATCTGGAACTTCACGGGTTAGTTGTGCTACAAAATATTCGCTTAAAGTTTTAAGCTTATATTGATTTTGGCTTAAATCACGATATGCTACTTCAACAGCCTTAGCAAAGCCTGTAATACCTGCCACATTTAGTGTTCCGCCACGGCGACCACGCTCTTGATTACCTCCAAAGTGCAAATTGTCGATATCAATCTTATTGCTAATATATAGGGCTCCAACACCTTTAGGGCCATAAATCTTGTGTGATGATATGCTCATTGCATCAATGCCCATATCTTGACAATCAAAATTCATTGAGCCATACAATTGCACTGCGTCAGTATGGAATATAACACCCTTTTCCTTAGCAGTTTGTGCAATAGCCTTAACATTTTGGATTGTACCAATCTCATTATTTGCCGACATAATTGAGATTAGTATGGTTTGTGGTGTGATTGCACCAATAAGTTCAGCAAAGTTAACAAATCCATGGCGGTCAACATCAAGATAAGTTACCTTAAAGCCATTCTTTTCCAAGTACTCACACGCATCAAGCACTGAATGATGCTCAAATTTAGATGTAATAATGTGGTTGCCCTTATGCTTGTTAGCCATCGCAATCCCAATAATAGCCCAGTTGTTAGCCTCAGTTCCGCCAGAAGTAAAATATATCTCGCTAGGGCTTACATTAAGAGTTTTGGCAATAGTGTCGCGCGCACTGTCAATATACTTATTAGCATCACGACCTACACCATGCACTGAATTGCTGTTGCCATAACATTCAGTCATAACAGGCATCATAGCTTGTAATACTTCCGCGCTCATCTTAGTGGTGGAAGCATTGTCAAAATAGATTTCAGCTCTCATAATTCTTTTCTCCAATTGTATTTTACAATACAAATACCATCTTGTCAATACCCTTTTTTTAATTTTTTCTTATTTTTTTGATATTTTTTTATTATTTTTTTATGATTTAATTTTGATTATTTGTTTATTTATCTCAAATCACCAATATGGTTAAATAAATATGTTGTGATGTACTATTCCCAAACCAACTATTGACAAGATATAATTTTATTGATATAATACCTTTACAATAAGGAGAGAATTATGAGTTTCGTAGATAATGACCCACCAAGACACACTAGTGTACATAATTTTAAAAATCCAGATTCTTTAAATATATATCGACAAGGTTCAAACAGGAGTTTAATACATAGATTGATATTCCCTCACTTTAATGCTTATACTATTCAAGAACTGAGAGCAATTATTTTAATGAAAGAAAAACCTATTACTGG
>JAZUAB010000078.1:0-4269 GCA_045637745.1 Candidatus Onthoplasma sp.
TAACCCAACCTTTGTTTCAATATATTTTATATGCTGAATGATTTTTAAAACGTTTTCTTCAATTGCTTCATCGTTTCTTAATTTTAATGTTTTCATATATGTTATTATATCAAAATTTTACAATATGTCAACTAGGAATAAAAAATCAAGAGCAAAATATACTCTTGATTTAAATTATTTTGATTGAATATTTTTGTATTAATATTTATAGACTCATATTTAGGTCTTCTCTTTTTTGTTGTTTACGTAATTCAACTAGTTGCCTTTTGGCGTTATCTATTTTTCTAGCAATCGCCAAAGTCCTATCTATAAGTTGTTGGCTCTTTAGAATATCGACAGAGTAGTTTTTTCTAAGCTTATGCCACTTTTCGTCCATTTCATTTAGTAAGTTAAAATCAACCAACTTGACCGCCTCATCAATACCTTCAGCAATCATTGATAGTTTTGCATCAATAATTTCATTCTTATTTATTGTCACATCTAACTCTAGCATAATTTTTTATTCTCCATCTTTAATTGTATGCCAACGCAGTTCCTTAATTATAGCACAAACTGCAGTATGTCTACCACTACCACAAAGCCTAACAATAACAACAATCCAAAGCCGTGAATATATGCTTCTACATCGCGATTGATAGGTTTTCGTCTAATCCATTCAATAAACACAAACACCATACGCGCGCCATCAAGTGATGGTATTGGCAACAAATTAAATACTGCCAAGTTAACTGCAATTACTGGTAATAGCACAAGCAAGTAACTATAACTTTGTTGTGTTGTTTCTGCCATAACTTTAATAGTTGTTACTGGCCCGCCTAATGACTTGATTGATAATTGACCAGTAAATAGGTCGCCTAATATAATGCATATCTTTTGAGCCCATCGCCACGTAAAACTAAAACTTTCACCTATCGCTTCGCCAAAGCCGTGTTTGTAGGTTTTTAATTGAAAATCTTTGCTATCTAAAGATACAAAACTCCAAACCTCTTCGTCATCAACAATTTGCTTTTGCAATACGCCATCTACAACAATTTTTTGTCCATCACGCTCAACATTTAGCGGAATTGTGCTATATTCTATGCCCTCGTCGCTGGTCCACATATTTTGTTCAAAATTAAGGTCGTTACGCACATACTCGCCTAATAATCCATTAAAATATTCGTCGTGCACAAAGTCAAATTCTGTGCCATTAATTCCATATATCTTGTCGCCAACTTCTAAATGTTGTGCTGTTTGATACTGAAATGATGTTTTGCCCATAGACTTGACTTCAACAAACTCATAACCACAACTTACTAGCAAGATATATGAAAATATAATTGCAGATAGGAAGTTAAAGAATGCTCCTGAAAACAATACAATTAATCTCTTCCAAGGTTTTTGATTGTTAAACGCGGTAGGGCTATCACTTTTTTCATCCTCGCCATCAAAAGCACAATAACCGCCTAATGGTATTGTACGAAGGCTAAAAACTTCGCCATTCTTTTTCTTTTTTTGAAAAATCTTAGGACCAAAACCAACTGAAAATTCGTTGATTTTAAAGCCTAAAATTTTACCCGCTATATAATGCCCAAACTCGTGTATCATCACCATTAATAGCAATGCTAGTATTGCTACTAATATATACCAAATAAATGACAAACTTGAGCCCATTGATAATAAATAATTCACGTTTACTCCTTTAATTAGTTTATTGCAAACTTGTCCTATTATATGAATACTTTTGCTTATTTATAACAACGGGGACAAAGCAAAGACCTTGTGGTCTTTTAAATGCATCAGCATTTTGTGTGACACCTCACACGCTTTGTCCCCTAGCTTATTTTAAATTAAAAGCAGTAATATTCCGCCTACAAATACTAAGCAAAACATCAATGCATCCACTCTATCAAGCATTCCGCCATGACCAGGCATAAAGTTGCCCGAGTCTTTAACCCCGGCTCTACGCTTTAGCCAACTTTCAAATATATCTCCGATTTGACTAACAACTGAACCAAGCGCACCTAAAACCATTAGCCAGACCAAATTAATCTTAGTGGCCGATAGTATAATACTCATACTTGATACATTTTTGATTATAAAATACGTGACCACACCCATCAATATTCCGCCGAGCACGCCACCAACAGCACCACTCCAACTTTTGTTTGGACTTATTTTTGGACATAATTTAGGTCCGCGCAATGTGCTTCCAACTAGATATGCGCAAGTATCGCTTAGTATTGCAATGCCCCAAATATATATAATCAAAATAAATGATAAATATGGTGTTTTTATTGCAACTTTACTAAATGCTTCCATATGATTTATAATAAAGAACACTGAAAGCAATAAGTTTGGATAAACCATAACCCTCAACGAATTAAGCGTTTTACTCCTAGCTTGTCCAAAACGGTCATCCTTGTTTACAATCAATTCATAAACAAATATTACTATTGCATATGCCACAAATGCTATAGCCATATATAGTATAACTTGCCAGATATCTACCCTAGCATTTGCGCCAAGAGCCACAACTAAATACATCAGCACTATAAACATTGTACTTAAAAATCTGTTGGCTCTGATACCTCTTTTTTCAAGTATATTGCACATCTCAAGCGCACCAACCATACCAATAACGGCTACAAAAATATCAAATATTTCCGCCACCAAAAATTTTGATGCAATTGCCAATGTTATTGCAAGCATAATAAATATGCTGGAAATTGCTCTTTTTTTCATAATTACTCCTCGTCACAAATTTGCCCCAAAATTTATTCTTTAATCGCTCCAAAGCGTCTATCTCTAGAAGAATATTCCTTAATTGCTTCAATTAAATCATTTTTACTAAAATCTGGCCACAACACCTTTGGAAAATATAATTCAGCATATGTTGCTTGCCATGGCATAAAGTTGCTTAATCTATGCTCACCACTTGTACGTATAATAAAGTCAGGGTCTGGACAATGGCAAGTATATAGATTATTGGTAATATCTTCCATTGTAATTTCAGTTTTACCTGCTTTAATTGCCTTGTTTACAGCTTGCACAATGTCTTCACGACCACCATAATTCATACATATATTAATGTGAAAAGCTGTATTGTTTTTAGTGCGTTCCATTATATCGATTGCACCATTTTTAAGTTCATCATCAAAGCGGTTTAAATCGCCTAAAAATTCAATTCGGCAATCGCCATATTTCTTTTGATTATAGAAATCTTTGACTGCTTTTTTAAACAGTTTCATCAAGCCATCAACTTCCTCTTGTGGGCGGTTCCAGTTTTCTGTAGAAAATGCATATATTGATACATATTTAACGCCTAATTCACGCACCATTTTATATGTTTTTTCAAGTTTTTCAAATCCCTTAATATGCCCTTGACTACGTGGCAAGTGGCGTAGTTTTGCCCATCTACCATTCCCGTCAATAATAAAGCATACATGCTTAGGGATTTTATATATCGTCTTTAGTTCTGATAGTTCCAAATTAAACCTCCATAATTTCCGCAACTTTCTTTTCGCACGCTTGATCTGCCCTAGTTGTCGTTTCATCCAAAAGTTTTTGAACGGATTTGTCTAGTGTATTATATTCGTCTTCACTGATTTCTGCGTCTTTCTTCATATCTTTAAACACATCTAAAATATCGCGCCTTGCATTGCGCATTGTAATTTTATAGTTTTCAAGTGTCTTGCGTGCGTCTTTAGAATATTGAACACGTCTTTCTTCCGTTAATTGTGGGAATGTGATGCGAATTTTTTGACCATCATCACTACAACTAACGCCAAGATTAGCCTCGTCAATAGATGACTTAATCCCTTTAATCAAACTAGCATCCCAAGGTGCAACCAATAGCATTCTTGCCTCTGGCACGCTGATGTTAGCCGCTTGAGATAATGGCACGCGACTCCCATAATATTCTACCATAATTTTTTCAACAATTTTTGGATTAGCACGTCCTACCCTAATCATTGAGAACTCATCTTGAAGTTTGTCAAAAATCTTATTAAGGTCTTGCTTGTAACTATCCATATATTCATTAACCATTTCGTTCATAAAAATCTCCTTACAAATAATATATATTATTACTAAATAAGAGTATATATTAAAAAACAAAAAATAGCAATCAAATTAGATGCAAAACTAAAAATAAAATAAAAAACGATGAGTATATCTCATCATTTTTTGAAATCAATTGTTATTTAACTTCTTTAACTTTGGCTGCCTTACCTTGTCTATCGCGAAGATAGTAAAGTTTAGCACGTCTTACGCGACCCTTACGAACCA
>JAZUAB010000079.1:0-22251 GCA_045637745.1 Candidatus Onthoplasma sp.
CCCCCCCCTATCAGTCAAGCGTTTTAACAAATCTTTCATTTTTTTTGCTCGAATTTTATTTGGTTTTCCACATTTTTATTAATTAGTTAAGTTTACAATAAAAAGCCACCAGTGCACCTGGTGGATTTTTGTTACATCTCATTAACAGTTTCAATACAGATTAATTTAAATGCGTGTGCTAGCACATCTTTAACCAAAGTTAATAATTGTAATTTGGCTTTAACCTGTGGCAAATTATTATCTAATATCTTGCATACTGTATAATATTTGTTGGCAGTTTTACACATTTCCATACAATATTTCAACACAATGCTAGGGTCGCGCTTGGTTAATGCTAGATTTAAAGTATTGTCTAGAGTGCAACACATTTTAATAAGTTCAAATGCTTGTACTTGGTCTAATGCAGTGTAGTCACAATTTACATTTTTCAAATCCAAATCTTCAGCCTTGCGTAATATGCTCATAATACGTGTATAAGTGTATTGCATATATGGCGCGGTTTCGCCTTCAAAACTAAATGCACGTTCAATATCAAAAATTGCATCTTTGTTTCGGTCAATGTTAAGAGCATTAAATGCAAGAACGCCTTTTGCCACTTTCATAGCAACGTCTTCAGGTTGTTCAATACTAAATGTACGATTAGCAATTACATCTTTAGCCTTGTCAAGAACATAGTCTATCAAATCTACTAATACGGCCTGTTTACCACGGCGTGAAGATATTTTTCCGCTTGGCAAACTAAATCTTCCATATGATATATGTTCAAGCCCAGAACTGAATGGCATTCCTGCAAGTTCTAATACTTTATAGAATTGTGCAAAATGCAACTTTTGTTCCACTGCAGTTAAATACAACATTTTGTCATATTTATATTCATTATATCTATCAATCGCCGCAGCAATATCACGTGAAGCATATATGCTAGCACCATCACTACGCCTAATTAGGCATGGAGGCATATCGAATTTGGATAAATCTACAACAGTTGCGCCCTCACTAATAGATATTAAGCCTTTACTTTGCAACATTTCCACAACATTGTTGATTTCTTGTGCATAACTAGCCTCGCCTTTCCACGAATCAAAATGAATTCCTAATATATCTAATAATCGTTCCGCTTCCTTTTTAGCAATTTCGATAACACGTTCATATATAGGATAAATTTCAGGGTCTTTATCTTCAATCTTCTTAGACAAGTCTCGTGCTAATTGTTGTAAGTTTTCATCTTCGGCCTCAGCCGCACAAAATTTAACATAATATTCTTGCAATGCGTCTATCCCACGATTAGCCACATCTTCCTCAGTTCCCCACATTTGTAGCCCGGCAATAATTTTGCCATAAGGGGTGCCATAATCTCCAATATAGTTAATACGTATAACTTTATAGCCAAACTTTTCAAATAATCTTGCCAAACTTTCGCCTAAAAATGTATTTTTTAAGTGTCCAATGTGCATATATTTAGCAAGGTTTACCGAGCAGTAATCAATACACACAACCTTCTCGTTGTTATCATATTGCTTAATTTGATAGTTGTTTAACACATTTTCGCCAATCCTTGCCTTATTTAAAAAGAAGTTCACATACCCTGCCACACTTTCAACTTTTTCAATATTTGTGCCATCAAGATTTAAACTATTAGCGATTTCATCTGCTATCATCATTGGAGATTTGCGCAGCGCCTTAGCAAGTGAAAAACAAGGCATACAAAAATCACCTTTGCTTGCATCAATGCTATCAATTACAAGTTCATCCAAGTTTTCATATGGCAATTGTTTTAATAATTTATATATTTCTTGTTTCAAATTCATATTTATTCCCTTTTAATTAAACAAACTTCCAGCAGTCTTGCTATAGGCTCTAACTAATCCGCCTGCACCTAGTTTAATTCCACCAAAATATCTTACCACTACGATAAGAATATTTTTGCAACCACGCTTTTTAATCACATTCATTATAGGTGCACCTGCAGTACCTTTAGGCTCGCCATCGTCACTACACTTTTCCAGCACTTTGTCCACGCTATACACATAAGCATAACATATGTGTGTTGCCTTTTTGTGCTCTGATTTAATTAAATTAAGCGTATCGGCTATATCTTGTTCACAGCTAAGTTCTTGCAATATGCCTATAAACCGCGATTTGTTGATAACTATCTCATTAGTCTTCATAAATTTATTATATCACATCTATTTTATTTACGCAATAGTTTATATTATAATAATTTTAAGCAATAGTGTTGTAAAATTGCAAATAATTTTGTATAATAATGATATGATAAAAATCTCTAAGTCAAGGCTTGTGTTTAATAGAGCAATTGCTGTTATTGCTCTTGTTTTTGCACTATGCTCTGCAATTTTGGCTGGTTTTTTTATAATTCATATACGTGTTCCAGTTAATGGTATGTCAATGTATCCAACTCTAAATTACAATTTGCAGTCTACTGGTCATCGCGACATTGTATACATTAATAGGTTTAAAAAAATTGAACATAATGATATAGTTGTGTTAGATTTAAGGAACAATTCAAACTTTGGCAATTATTCAATTAAGCGTTTAATTGCTGTTGAAGGCGATGTGGTTAATATTGTTGCAGACGCAGAGTCTCTACAATATAATTTGGTAGTAAATGGCGTAATTGTTGATTCTCGCCCAATAATTGTCGATCAAGTCAATGAATGCTCTACTTATATAAATTTTGTAAGTTTACTATCTGAAACCGACTCAAGCCTAAAAAGTGAAGAAGGTTTAATTATAGGTAAAAATCAAATTTTTGTATTAGGCGATAATTGGAATGTATCAAAAGACTCCTCTTTGTATGGGCCATTTAACAAAAATACTTTAGTTGGTAAAGTAGATTTCATTATACCTTCAAATAGAAATGAAATTGTCCAATTGTTTAAACAAATCTTTAACTAAATTATCAAAATTATATATAATATTGTAAATCATTTGAAATTTTGCAATATTTTGTGATATACTAATGTTAGTTATCAATTTTATCTGATAAGGGGGAATTATTTATGATTGAAAAAATAGCAATGTGGGGCGGATTTTCAGCAATAATTATATCAATATTCGCTATTGCCATATTATATTTAACTAGAAGCAACATTATAGATCTTTTAGATAGAGATGTTGTAATGTATGACAAAAATTATGAGGCTAAAAAGGATGCTTTAGAGCAGGCTTTTAAATGTTTGGATGTGGTAGCAACTAACGGAACAGATATTAAAGTTAATCCTCAATTTACTGCTCAAGCAAAATCAGCATACAATGCGCTATTATGCACAGTAAACTCTGCTAAAATATACCAAGAATTCTATCGTATGGCTATTGACCAAACAGAATTTGGTTATACAGTTGAAGATATTGAGAAATTTAAAATAACTTGCAGAAATGAATTGTTATCTAAACATAAAAATAAAGGTGAAGGGTTCAAAGGGGTCGCGTATGGCAATTTAAACTCTATGATGCAACAGCCTATGCAACCAACACCTCAACAACGTCCCGCCCCTAGACCAAGACCTCAAAACCGTCCACAACCTCGTCAAACAGATGATGCGGAATAAATTTTAATATGTCAAATAAGCTAAAAATGTAATATTTTGTTAAAATGTTGCGTTTTTGGTTTATTTTTTGTTTGACTTATGTGTTTTAGATTGCTAAAATGGTTATATAACAGTTTTGCGCCTTAATGGTGCTTGTGTAATCTTTTAACATTTTAGGGGGAAAAATGATTAAAAAGAAATCTAATTCGCAGAATATCATTATTGCCATACTGGCAATTTTATTGATCATATCATTAGCATTTGGTGTTACATATTCGGTATACAATGGTAAAACAAATTTGGTAAAAGGTACCATCACTACAGCAAATTTGGCAATAGAACTTCACGACAAGTCAGGAAAAACTACCGAATTCTCAATATCCGCACCATATGGTGAAGAATATTTAATTCCTGGCAATAACCTTAATAATATTGAATTAAATTTATTTAATAAGTCTAATAGAGAAACTTTCATAGTTGTTCTATATACATTGAGTGCAACTAAAATCAGTACTGGCGAAGATGTGACCGATGAATTAAAAAACACTCCAGCAATTTCATTTAGAGATAATGCAATAAATACAGATGTATGGCAACCAATCTCTTATCAATGTACTAACACAACCGGCACCTACACATGCCTAGTTGGTATTAATGAATTTAAAGGAAAAGGCGATACACCCGATGGCTACTATATCAATGTTTTGCCAACCGATTCAATCAAGATACCGGCAGCCGAGTGGGGAAAAGAATTAATGGACTGTAACGTTACAATTTCTGTTATGGCATATGCGGTGCAAGCAGACCTTGATAATGTATACCTTGAGCCTATCCTTACTGCTCAGGAAGCTGGAAATATGCAAGCTAAAGCACAAGCTATTGCAAAAGCGACATTAGAAATTTGTGGCGTGGACGCAGTGCCTAATAATAACTAGTAGTATTAAAAATAGCAATGTTAATATTGCTATTTTTTTTTATTATCTATAAATTGGGATCATCTTGTTCATTGTTAATTCTTGATAAAGCAATTTGTTTTACAATATCATCAACAGTTCCTTTTAGCGAACTGCTTAAAGTCTCTTCAATTTCTTGTAATGTATGATTGTTTTTAAATGAATAATATTTGGTTGTTCCTAATATTAGATGATCGTGAAGTTTTATGCCAATTGATTGACATATCTGCATAATTCTTGTAGTTGCAGATATATCAGACATTGTTGGCCGAACATTGTTGCCTGGATGATTATGCATTATAAGTATATATGAATATTTTTTATTTGCTATCTTTTCGGTAAACATTTTAACTGAAAATGTGACGCTCGATGTAGAATCTCCTTCAACCTTAATTGTCTTTTTAAGTTGATATTTGCCGTCTAAGCAAAACACATAAAATTCTTCAACGTCTTTAGGAATTATAAAACTTTTGAAATAATTGATTGCTTGATACGTTTCTTTTAAAATTATTGTGCCAGTATTACGCGATGATAAATATTTAGAACATAATTCTGGAAACAATGATAAAAAGGTTGCAGTAGAATCTCCAACACCGCTAAATGCTTTTAATTGATCATAACCAGCATCCAGCACTTCTGATAATGAACCAAAATGCCCAATAAGATGATGGGCCAATGGATTTACATCCTTATAGGGAATAGTATATGTCAATAAAAGTTCTAGCACTTCATGCTCAGGCATTGCATCCAAGCCTGCACTTAAAGCGCGTTGCTTTAACCTTTGTCTATGACCATCGTGAATTCCTTTTTGTTTCATTATCCTTCCTTTTATTCTTCTGTACCAACCTCTTCAGTTGCTTCTTGAACCTCTACAACACCTTCCTCATCATCTAGCTGACGCTCAATAATTGATACGCCTACAATCTTGCAACCTGAAGTATTCATTAATTTAACACCCAATGCGGTACGGCCAACCTCGTTTATTTGTTCAGCATGAGTACGTATTACAATACCATTTGATGTGATAGCCAATATATCTTGGCCTTCAACAATTGGCTTAATAGCAACAATATCACCAGTCTTATCATTAAACTTACCTGCCTTAGTTCCTTTGCCTCTACGAGATTGCAATCTATAATCTTCCACCTTAGTACGCTTAGCATAGCCTAGTTCAGTAACTGTTAATATATCCTTGCTAGGGTCAAGAACTATCATATCAATAATCTTTTCACCTGCATCGATCTTCATGCCCTTAACACCACGTGAACTACGACCTAGTGTACGCACATCTTTTTCGCTAAATCGCACACACTTGCCATTGTTAGATGCTATTAATAACTCATCTTCGCCGGAAACTGCTTTTACGCTAACAAGTTGGTCATCTTCCATCAATTTGATGGCAATCTTACCATTTTTACGCAATAATTCAAATTCAGACATTGATGTCTTTTTGATATAACCTTGCTCAGTTGCCATAAATAATGATTTCTTTTCTTTTGCATTGGATACAATTGTGGTTATTCGTTCATCTGTTTGCAATGGCAACAGGTTGATTATTGCTCTGCCCTTAGATGTTTTGGTTGCCTCAGGTATAGCATACGCCTTCATTGTATATACCTTACCTAAATTTGTAAAGAACAATAAGTCGTCATGGCTATTACAACTAACTATACCAACAACCATATCCTCGTCCTTGGCCTTGTGGCCAACAACACCTTTACCACCTCTATTTTGAGATTTGTATTCAGCGGCTGACATACGTTTGATATAACCTTCCTCAGTAAATGAAATTACCACCTCGTGACGAGCAATCAAATCGCCTATATCAATATCATCATAGTCTAGACACACTTCACTCTTTCTTGGTTTTGCGTATTTATCCTTAATTTGCAAGATTTCCTCGCGAATAATAGCATCAATACGTGCTGGCGAAGCTAATATGTCGCTCAACTCTTTGATAGTCGCACATAATTCTTCCAACTCAGCGTTAAGTTTTTCAACTTCCAAACCGGTTAGTCGTGATAACTTCATTTCAAGTATTGCATTAGATTGCTTTTCGCTTAACTCAAACTTGTCCTGCAACTTTTGCATTGCATCGGCTTTGTCTTTAGACTTTTTGATAATAGCAATTACTTCATCAATATTTCTAACGGCTGTTACCAAGCCTTCAATTATGTGTTCACGCTCTTTAGCCTTTTCAAGATCATAATTAGTACGGCGAGTAATAACTTCTTGCTGGAATGCCAAGTACTCTTGCAATATTTGCTTCAAGTTCAACAATTGTGGTTTACCATGAGATAAACACAATAATATTATACCATTAGATACTTGTAATTGAGACATCTTGTATAATTGATTTAACACAATTTGTGCGTTGGCATCTTTCTTGATTTCGATTACAATACGTAATCCGTCCTTATCACTTTCGTCACGAATATCACTAATCCCCTCAATACGCTTGTCTTTAACCAAATCGGCAATTTGCATTATAAGTTTAGCCTTGTTTACTTGATAAGGTATTTCGTTGACAACTATACGATAACGCTTGCCATCACCATAAGTTTCAATCTCTGCCCTTGAACGAAGAATATATCCGCCACGGCCGGTACGATACGCTTCACGAATTGCATTTTGACCCAGTACTTGCGCCCCAGTAGGGAAATCTGGTGCTGGTATGATTTGCATAAGTTCGTCTACGGTAATCTCACTATTATCAATAAGGGCAACTACACCATCAATCACTTCGCCAAGGTTGTGTGGTGGAATGTTGGTTGCCATACCTACAGCAATGCCATCACTACCATTTACTAAAAGGTTAGGGAAACGGCTAGGTATAACCACTGGTTGCATACGGGTATTGTCAAAGTTTGGATAAAAGTCCACTGTATCCTTATCAATATCACGCAACAATTCGTTAGATATTTTGCTTAATCTTGCCTCAGTATAACGATAGGCTGCAGCCTTATCTCCGTCCACCGAACCAAAGTTACCATGGCCATCAACCAATAATTCATTGATTGAAAAGTTTTGAGCCAAACGAACAAGTGCATCATATACAGAGCTATCGCCGTGTGGATGATAACGTCCTAGCACGTCACCGACGATTTTTGCACACTTTCTAAAAGGTTTGTCGCTCCACAAGCCTTCTTCGCTCATAGCATACAAAATACGGCGGTGCACAGGCTTTAAGCCGTCACGCACATCAGGAATAGCACGTGACACGTTAACTGCCATAGCATAGTCCATAAATGACTCTTTCATTTCATGTTCAAGATTACGTTCTAAATATCTAGTATTATCAATTTTTTCAAATATTTCACTTTTTTTCATAACTTGTCTTTCCTATATATCAAGATTTTTAACCTTATCAGCATTTTCATTGATGAAATCACGCCTTAGTTCTGGTCGCTCACCCATTAGCATATCAAATATTTCATTTGCTTCAATCGCATCATCAATTTTAACTTGCAATAATGTTCTGGTTTGAGGATCCATTGTTGTTTCCCACAATTGGTCTGGGTCCATTTCGCCAAGACCTTTGTAACGTTGGATTTCAGCACCCTTGCTACCATTAAGTTCCAAATCTCTATTTAATTCCTCATCGCTATAGCAATAAGTTGATTTTTTACCACGTTGAACTTTGTATAGTGGTGGTTGTGCAATGTATATGTGACCGCCTTCTACAAGTGGACGCATAAAGCGGAAGAAGAATGTTAATAGCAATATCCTAATGTGCGCACCATCTACGTCCGCATCAGTCATACATACAATTTTGTCATATCTTAGTTTGCTTAAATCACAAGTTTGACCAATACCACAACCGAATGCGGTAATCATTGCCTGAATTTCAGCATTTTCAAGCGCCTTGGCCTCGCGCACCTTTTCAACATTTAGTATTTTACCACGTAATGGCAAAATTGCTTGGAAACGACGGTCACGGCCTTGCTTAGCACTTCCGCCCGCCGAGTCTCCTTCGACTATGAATATTTCGCATACGCTAGGGTCTTTTTCGCTACAATCTGCAAGTTTTCCTGGTAGGGCTGTATTTTCAAGCACAGACTTACGTCTTGTGGCTTCCCTAGCATTTCTAGCTGCTTCACGTGCCTTTTGGCTTAATAGACATTTATTAATCAATTCCTTTGCTTGACGTGGATGTTCTTCCAAGTATATTTCAAGTGCTTCGCTTACTGCCTTGGTTGTATAAGTTCTAATTTCATCATTACCCAATTTGGTTTTGGTTTGACCTTCAAATTGTGGCTCCTCAACCTTAACACTAATTACGGCCACAAGACCTTCACGCGTGTCTTCACCGCTTAACTTTTGAGTATCCTTTACTAGCTTATTAGCAATAGCATAATCATTAACGGTTTTGGCTACTGCCGTCTTAAAGCCTTCAAGGTGCTTTCCACCTTCTTCAGTGCGAATATTGTTTGCATAAGTATGGATACTTTCGCTATAGCTATCGATGTATTGGAAACTTGCCTCAATTTCACATTGTGCTGGCACCATTTCGCCATTTTCGTTTTTGCGCTTATACGAATAAATCTTGTCTACGTAGATTGGAGTATCAAATACACTTTGCTTAGTTGATGTCAATTCGCCCACAAACTCATTAATACCGCCCTCAAACACGTAGTTATCAGCCTGCTCTTGTCCTTCGCGCATATCTTCAATTTTGATTTTTAAACCTTTGTTAAGGAATGCAAGTTCGCGCAAGCGGGATTTCAATGTGTCGTAATTGAATATAGTTGTATCAAATATTTGCTCGTCTGGAGTAAATGTAACGCAAGTACCAGTTTTGTCAATCTTGCCCACAACTTCTAATCTTCCAGTAGGTACACCTCTATGATATTCTTGATGGAAATGCTCTCCCTTTTGGAAAATATCTACAAGCAACGTGCTAGACAATGCATTAACAACCGACAAACCCACGCCGTGCAAGCCACCTGATATCTTATATCCGCCACCGCCAAACTTACCACCAGCGTGCAACTTGGTTAATACTAGCTCGGCTGCGCTAACCTTTTCCTTTGGGTGAATACCGGTTGGTATACCACGACCATTGTCCATTACGCTAACTGAACCGTCTTTTAATATTGTAACGCTAATCTCAGTACAATAGCCAGCCAACGCTTCGTCGATACTATTATCTACAATTTCAGTTACCAAGTGATGAAGTCCGCGCTCATCAGTAGAACCAATATACATACCAGGACGTTTACGTACTGGCTCTAATCCTTCCAACACTTGAATATTACTCTCATCATAATTAGTAACCTTAGTTAATTCTTCTGCCATAATTTACTCCTAAATATACAAGACAAACTCTTATTTAACCTAATCAAAATTTAAGTTATAATAGTATTATTACCTTAAATTCATTTATTTAGTCTATTTGCCTATTATATATAATATATTATAGCATATTTATTAATATAAGCAAAGTATTTTGCGCCAAAAATCACACAAAAACTTAACAAAAAATCCACAAAATATCGCTACTTTGTGGACAAATTGATTTGGGAATTAAATTACATATTTTGAGATATATTGTTTATCTCATTCATTATTGACTCATCAATCTTTTCAAGCTCTTCTTCGTATTGCACCGTATCAATTCTTCCCGCATCAAAATCAGTTTTAAGCATACGCAACTTATTTCTAATTTGAGTAAGATAGTCATCATCAAATGTTGATGGATATGAAGTTGCACCAAACTTAAGGTGATACATTATTCTCCCTAACAACCGTTCTCCCTTGTGAAGAAATAATATATCATAAATCTCTCTTTCAATATTATCTGCAGTTATGCCATCAACTTTCTCTTTTATTATACGTCTAGTTAAAGACTTTTTACCCTTGAATTGCGACTTGTTTTGAATTCGATTAAATTGCTCACGCCTTAATTTAGCTCTGCCTATATTTGAATTATATATTTTCATACTTACTCCTAATTATAGTTATATTATATCACACATTTACACACTTGTAAATATGAAAAATCCACAAATTGATAACAACTTGTGGATAAAGTACTTATAGTTAAAGAGTTAGCGTTCCATTATATTCATCTGCAATATCACGCATTATTTCTACACACTCTTTAAGTTTATAAAAGGCATCTTCCAATTCACCCTTGTCGGCTAAATCTTTTGCTCCAGCGCCTTTAAGTATTTGATTAACCCATTGATATGCCAGCTCGCTTTCATCCGAACTAATACACTCTAGGTCAGAATTTTGACTTATTAACTCTTCATACTGTTTGTACAGCTTATCAAAATCCTTCTTTGTTATTTGAGGCGTAGTTGAGCGTTTTACACTTTTAAGTCGTTTATTTTGTTGATTTACAGCATTCTCAACATCATCAAAGTTTTCGCAATCAATTAATATTCTACTATGTCTGTTTAAGGCAAATCTTATCCCATCCAGCAGTTCCACGCGTTCGGCATCTTCAATGCTATTTTTATCTACGGCTTTATTATATTTTTCAATTTCAATATTTACTTTTGAAGCATAATGTATGTGCTTGCTAGTATAATTGTATTTTAACTTTTCTCTGTCATTTTTAATATTTGGATACCTTTCAGCATAATCAGCCCATTTTAGTATTTTAAGTTCAGGAATTCTGTCTTGTATATTTTGTATGATTTTCTCAAGCTCTTCAGCATCATATTGCAAATACTCAGGCAGCTTAAATTCTTTTATAATATCTATAAAATCCTTAATAGATTTTACTAAATCCTTCTTCCTTTCCTTATCCTCTACAAGAGTTTGTTTAACTTGTTCATTTGTAATAATTTTTTCAATATCACTCATAGCATACGAAAGTTCATCAGCTATATAGTTTTTCTTTGTCAACTTCCCAGAAGTGCACCACTCGTTCATAAAATCTACAGTGTCATCGATCACTTTACATATATCGCAGTCCTTTTGTTCTAGCATTTCACTAAATACATTTAATTTGTTTGGATGTCCTACTACAATCATAAATTCATCTCCTTTTCAATAACTTTATTTTATCATAAAAGTAATATCCTGTCAATAAATAATAAAAAATCCACAAAGTAGCGATACTTTGTGGATAAATTATTTTTAAATTAACAGCATTCACTTCCATCGGCGATAATGTCTTTTTCTGGACTAAGCAGTGAAATATTGCCTATTTCATCTTCGGCACACACAATCATACCTTCGCTTAAATAGCCTTTCATTTCTCTTGGTGGAAGATTGGTTACAACCACAACCTTTTTGCCCACCATTTGCTCAGGAGTATATGCTTTTGCAATACCACTTAGTATTGATAGTGTTTTAGTGCCAACCCTAACAGTTGAATGCAATAGTTTTGATTTAGGCACAGCTTCACACTCTAGCACTACACCAATTTTTAATTGCACCTTAGCAAAGTCATCAATAGTAATAGGTTCTACCTCTTTAAACTCGATAACTGGCGCATTTTCAGCCTTTTGGCGCGCTACAATATCATCAATTGTTGGTTTAATATCTTCAAACTTAATACGATTAAATAGTATTTGTGGATTGGCGGTTACATTAAATTCTTTGGTCAAACCAAAGTTATCAATATCATTAAAATTACGCGCATTTACGCCCAATTCGTTGAATATTTTGTTTGCTGTTTCTGGCATAAATGGAGCAAGTAAATTTGCACCAATATTAATTGCCTCTAATAGATTAAATAACACGGTTGAAAGGCGTTCGCGATTGCTTTCGTCTTTGTTTAAATTCCAAGGCTCAGTTTCATCAATATATTTATTGGCACGTCTAAACACTGTCCACAATTCTTCCAAAGCATCTGCAATTTTGTATTCATTTATTTTATTAAATACTTTTTCTTTTGCATTTGTTACAATTACCTTTAAATCTTCATCCATTGTGTCAGCAATATTATAATTTTTAATCTTTCCACCGAAATATTGATTACTCATACTTAATGTACGCCTTACAAGGTTACCCATTACATTACTTAAATCAGCGTTATTCTTTTCAGTTAGCAATTCCCAAGTAATTGTACCATCTGATACAAATGGCATTTCGCGCAACACATAATATCTAACACTATCCACACCAAAGATTGACGCCAAATCATCAAAATACAATACATTCCCTTTAGATTTGCTCATCTTTTCGCCACCTTGTAATAACCAAGGGTGACCAAGAACTTGCTTAGGCAATTCTTCGCCCATAGCCATTAGGAAAATTGGCCAATAAATAGTATGGAAGCGCATAATATCTTTACCAACCACGTGAACATCTGCTGGCCACAACTTTTTATATCGTTCGCTTGGATTTTCGGTGTCATAGCCAATACCTGTAATATAGTTATTCAAGGCATCTAACCACACATAAACTACGTGTTTGTCATCAAAATCAACTGGAATTCCCCACTTAAACGTGCTACGGCTTACACACAAGTCTTGCAACTTAGTCTTAATAGTTCCATTTTCAATGGCAGTTAGCAATTCTTCATCACTCTTACCAATAAATTCATCATCAAGTATAAAATTATTCAACATTTCGTTTTTACGACTTACAGGAGTCATAAATTCTGGATGAGTTATAATATGCTTTAAAAGTTTATTTGCATAATTACTCATTTTAAAGAAATACGCTTCCTCCTTACTAGGTTTTACTTCACGTCCACAGTCTGGGCACTTGCCATCAATTAATTGGCTCTCAGTCCAAAAACTCTCACAAGGAGTACAATACAGTCCCTCATAATGCCCCTTATAAATATCGCCTTGCTCATAGAACTTTTTAAATATCTTTTGCACGCATTTTTCGTGTTCTTCATCAGTTGTACGAATAAATTTATCGTATGAAATATTCATAAAGTCCCAAAGGTTCTTTATCTCGCCTGCAATATTGTTAACAAAAGCTTTAGGTGTCAAGCCCTTCTCTTGCGCCTTCATTTCAATCTTTTCGCCATGTTCATCTGTTCCTGTCATAAAGAAAACATCATATCCTTGCATTCGCTTTGCCCTTGCAATAGCGTCCGACAAAATAATCTCATATGTATTCCCAATATGAGGTTTGCCCGAAGTATAGGCAATAGCAGTTGTAATATAAAATTTTTCTTTATTTTCCATAATTTTTCTCCTTAAAATTGTTATATATTGATTTATCTATTTCGCCACCAAGATTGTTCATCGCGGTTTTGCATTCCCATAAACTTTTCCAAATCAAACTTTACATTAGACATATTTAATATGACGTCAAGTGCAAGTTTTACTTCCCTTTCGTTGTTTTTTTCTTTTATTGCTCTTGTCAGCCTGCTTAACTTATAATCAAACTTTTCCAAAGTATTTTTACTTTTACCTAAAAATGGCATTCCAAAGTTATTTTCAGCGAACACATCACCAGCCTTTGCATTAATCAGCCTGTCCAAATATTCAGACAATGTATCCACGCTAATAGCATAACCCACACCATTGTTGTAACTTAACTGCTTGCTATTTAATTTGTAAATGTTTCCAAACGATGAATTAAAATGGAAATGAGGTAGTGTAGTGTATTTCTTGTACAAATGATTTTCATACATTCGTGGCAACACATCATTCTTGTGCGTTACGGTGCAATGGTCATAACGAGTTAATAGTATTGCGGAATTTGCACAACCCTTTTCTAATCCTCTTTGCAAATAATATTGGTGAATTGAAAAATTAGATGTCTTGCCAGCCAAATGGGATATCATGTCTAGCGATGCTGGGCACCCACTTGCCATCAAATAATCAAATTCAGAGATTGTGGTTTTCATAATCCCTGCAGCTGTTATACTCTTTTTTATTGGAAGTTCAAATTGTATTGTTGTCAAAAACAAACCATTGGTATCGGTATTGCAAATTTTACCCTTAGAAAGAAATGAAAAATTGTACATTCGTATCTCTTCCGACCTTGTTTCTTTTTGTGTGGCGCTTCGCTGAAACATTCCCATATTTATAATTTGTTTTGGAGTCCTCATCAAGTCTTGCCACATTTCTGCAGTAATAAGAATGTTTTTCTCTTGGAATTTATCGGTATCAACAACCGAATTAATAAAGTCTCGCCTAACGCTCTCAGTCATTCTACCTTTAATTTTAGGAAATTCAGTATAGATTTCTGCGCCCAAATCTGCCCAATTCTCATGAATTAAGGCATTATACGCTTCATCTATCTCCTGCTGATTGGTTAGGTCTACACCATGAATTAAACCATCTTGTTTACCTTTAGTAAAATCTTCTATGTTTTTTATAACACTATAATCTAACTCAGCCATAAATCCTCCTAATACTCCTGTACTAGATTAATAGGTCCATCCAGCACTGTGTAGATTTCCATATGCTCGGCAAATCTGCCCATTTTAACCGTTAATCCATATTCGTTAACAAGTTCGGTTTGAAGTGCTTGATAAAGTTCTATTGCCTTATCCTTAGGCGCGCTTAATGTAAAATCGGGTCGCGCCCCGCCACCACCTTTACGGTCACATAATGTAAAGTTTGACACAAGCAACACTTCGCCACCAACTTGAGCAATATTATTATTTAACTTGTCATTTTCATCTTTAAATAATCTAACTGTTGCAATACGCCTAGCCACACGTTTAACATTGTCCATTGTGTCATCACGGGTTACGCCTACAAACACATTGTAGCCTGTTCCAATTTCGCTTACAACTTCGCCATCCACTTCTAGCCTAGCCTTATGCACTCTTTGAATTACTATTTTCATAATTTTCCTTTGTCAACTCCTGTTTAACTTCCCAACTCTTTATATCTTTAATCGCAAACGACCTATCCGCATTTTTATCAACATCATAAGCCTCCAAAAGCCATTGTTCCTCTTTATGCCACTCAGTTGAACCAAAGAAAATCTTTTTAGGAATTATCTTTCTTAAAGCGGTCACACCCTTCCAATTAGTATAATTAATTACAACAATTTTGCTTTCGTCCATAAGTTTCTCCTTTATTAATTGCTTCTTTGTTACTTTCTTACCATGGAAGAAAGTAAATAAATTTTATTGCTTTAAAATAAATCTTAGTTTTGCATTTTTGTCCTTTGGCAATGCATAATCAATGCCTACACGAGTAGCGGTTGTATACTTATACTCTTTACCATCATCCATAATACAGATTTGAGGATTGCCAACTATGGTTTGCCCATTTAATGATTTGTCAATATTTAATAATTTAGTTGCCCTCGCTGGACCCGGCGCACCAACCACGCCACGAATTAGCACAGCCTCTGGCGTGCCTACATCACAACTAACAATGTTAAGTAAATAATGTAGCCCGTAACACAAATAAATATATATTGTTCCGCCATCTTGCCACATAGGCTCAACGCGCTCAGTACGCTTGCCCTTATATGTATGGCATGCACTATCGTTTACGCCTAAATACGCCTCTGTTTCACAAATCTGTGCTTTAACTTCCTCGCCATCAATATTGGTAACAATCCACTTGCCAATTAAACTTTTAGCAAGTGTTATTGTGTCCCTCCTAAAAAACTGTAAATCATTAATTATTTTCATAATATGTTTCTTTGTTACTTTCTTTTCACAAAAGAAAGTTAATAAAAATCAAAATAAATTATCCTCTTGCGATTTTGTTTACAAGTTGCATATCAACCTTACCAGCAAAATTTGCTTTAAAGTGTTTCATAATGCTAGGCATTGACTTATCATCTAATCCAGCAATAATATTACGGATTTCATCTTCACTCATCATTTGTGGTAAATATTTTTCAAGGATTGCTTTTTGTGCATTAATTTCTTCCACTTGTGCAGTGTTGCCAACCTTTGAATAGTTTTCAGCCTCCTCGGTTAGTTCCTTAATAGTCTTTTGAAGTATTGCCACCATGTCGGCATCACTCATTTCACCGCCAGTTTTACGCTTTTCGATGTTTTGCAACATGAACTTATTTACAACAACGCCATAAATTGTACGTGCAACTGCATTTTTGTCCTTCATAGCTTGCACATTATCTTTTTTTATTTCATCAATAATCATAATATATTCCTTTTAAATTTCTAATAAATTTTTCAACAATAAGCAAACTTGTTTGCGTCTTCATATTTTCATTCTTTCATAAGCAACAAAGTTGCGACTTCATATTTAATTAAAACGCGCTATCAAAATCGTCATTTGCTACCGGAATTAGCTCTTCAGTAGAATTTGACACATTGTGAACAGGTGCTTCGCTTAAGCGGTTAGCTTTAGGCTCCTCAAACCTAGTGTATTGACCATACCATTTAAGTTGGATTGTACCAAGCGAACCATTACGGTGCTTTGCAATAATAAGCTTACAGCTTTCGCCATCATCAGTGTTTGGTTCGGCATTGTTTTCATCCGTGTCAATCTCTTGATTAACTTCATTAACACGGTCAATAAACATAACCATATCAGCGTCTTGCTCGATTGAACCCGATTCACGAAGGTCACTAAGTTGAGGTTTATGATCATTACGCTTTTCGATTTCACGTGATAATTGTGATAACACAATAATTGGACATTCCAGTTCACGTGCAGCAATCTTTAAGCTACGCGTCAAATCAGATACTTCTTGTTGACGGTTGCCAGCATCTCGCTTGTTAGATGTGTCAGATTTCATTAATTGTAAGTAGTCAATCATAACCATATCTAAGCCATGTTCAGCCTTAAGCCTACGACATTTTGATAAAATTTGTGTAGGAGTTGTAAGTGATGAATCATCAACATATAGTTGTGCTTTGGTTAATTCATCCTTAGTTTGCATAACCGTTTCCCACACCTTAGAATTTGTAGTACCACTTGTCGCATCATCCATTGTAATATTACCAACACTGCACATTGTTCTTTGCGCAATTTGGCTAATTGGCATTTCTAGTGAGAAAATTGCCACAGTTGCACCGCCATAAAGTGCTGCATTGCTACAAATATTAAGCGCAAGAGATGTTTTACCAATACCTGGACGTGCTGCAAGCAATATCAAATCACCCTTATGGAAGCCTTTGGTAATAACATCAAGAGTAGGAAATCCAGTTTTAATACCGCGGAATGCGTTTTTGTCAATTGACAATTTTTCCATACGATCAATAACTTGGTTTACGCCATCGTTGATTGATACAAGTTCACTAATGTCTTTTTCCTTAGATAAATCAAAAATCTGCTTTTCCATATATTGCAATGCTTGTTTTGAATTGTTATTGTCAAAACAATAATTTATACCCTCTTGACACAATTCAATTAGTCTGCGCATTGTTGCATCATTTTGGACAATTTCCATATAGTTCTTATAGTTTGATGCACTTGGCACCGCATTGGTTAAGTCAGCCACATATTCAATTCCGCCTACATCTTCCAATTCACCTTTACCATCAAGAGTTTTAGCAACAGTCACATAGTCAACGCCATGATTGCCGATATAGTTTTCATACATTGCCTTAAAAATCTTTTGATGTCCGGTTGAATAAAAATCGCTTGCTTGCATCTTGGCAAAACACTCGCTTTGGGCATTTTGATTTAAAAACAAACAACCTAATAGCGATTGCTCAACCTCCAAGTTATGCGGTAAAATTCTTGGTGCTTTTTCCATAAATTTCCTCCTATAATACTTTCCTTAATGTTCTTTAGCACACTTCATAAGGCGTTAGCAGTCTTCATACTTTCATAAGCATAGCGCCTTCATATCTATTTAAACACATCTTCATCTTTGTGTAATATTTTCTTTTTCAATTGCTTCTTGGCACTAGTTTTTAGATGAATATATTCCTCAATACATATCACTACCAACATAAATAATGTAAATATTGCTATCGTTGCCGCACTGTTGACGCCTTGCAACCAGTACCCAATAAGGACTAGGGCTGGTATACAGCATAAAATCGTTATACCCAGCCTTTTTACTGCCCCTTTAGTAATATTGTCTTGTTGTCTTCTATCCATTAATCCACCACCACCGGTTTATGACTTTTGGCGCGTAATTGATGGTCGAGTATTGCCTTACGGATACGAATGCTCTTAGGTGTAACCTCAACATATTCATCGTCAGCAATAAATTCAATTGCCATTTCCAAGCTCATATCTTGAATAGGTGTAAGCCTTAAGGCTTCGTCGCTAGCAGATGTACGCATATTGGTAAGTTGCTTTTTCTTACACACGTTAACAACAATATCATCTCCCTTAGGGTTAGCGCCTACAACCATCCCCATATACACCGGATCGCCGGCACGAACAAGCAACCTTCCACGACCTTGAGCATTATATAATCCATAAGTGATAGCATCCCCAGTTTCATATGCTATAAGCGAACCAAATGTACGGCTTGCAATCTCTCCCTTATATGGTTGGTACTCATGGAAGACCGAACTCATAATACCTTCACCGCGAGTATCAGTAAGCATTTGAGATTTATAACCAAATAATCCGCGTGATGGGATTAGAAATTCCAATCTCATACGACTACCAATTGGGTGCATGCTCAAAAGTTCTCCTTTACGATTACCCATAGCGGTCATAATATTACCAACAGCGTCTTCCGGAACATCAAGTATAACCTTATCAATAGGCTCACATCTAACGCCATCAATTTCCTTATACAATACACGTGGACGGCTCACTTGGAATTCGTAGCCATCACGACGCATATTTTCAATCAATATGCTTAAGTGCATTTCTCCACGGCCACTTACCTTAAAGCTCTCAGCTGTGTCACCATCACGAACTTTAAGTGACAAGTCTTTCATTGCCTCTTTGTACAATCTATCACGTATATGACGGCTGGTTACAAACTTGCCTTCCTTGCCAGCAAATGGACTATCGTTAACCATAAATGTCATTTCCACACTTGGTTCGCTGATTTTTACAAAAGGGATTGCTTCCATATCAGCGTTTTCGCTAATTGTGTCGCCGATTGTAATATCTGGAATACCAGCAATAAGCACAACATCGCCAGCTGTTCCTTCAGTAATTGTGTTACGCTTTAAGCCTTCAAAGTTAAAGATGTTTACAACTTTACCGGTATAAGATTTGCTTTCGTCAAAATAGTTTTTAACATACACTGTTTGGTTAGCTTTAACAATTCCGTTTTCAATTTTACCTACAGCAAGTTTACCCAAATAATCACTATGTTCAACACTTGATACAAGCATTTGGAATGGCTTTTCGTCTTCACCCTTAGGCGCATCAATATGTTCAATGATTGCATCAAACAATGGATTCATATTTTCGGCTGGTTCGTTTGGATTTTTAGTGCACACGCCATTACGCGCTGAACAATATAGCACCGGGCTATCTAGTTGCTCATCATTTGCGTTTAAGTCAAATAATAGCTCCAACACTTCATCTGGAACTTCACTAAGTCTTGCATCTGGACGGTCAATCTTGTTGATTACAATAATAACCTTAAGGTTTAATTCAAGTGCCTTTTCTAGTACAAAGCGAGTTTGAGGCATTGGACCTTCATATGCATCAACTACCAACAAAACACCGTCTACCATTTTTAGTACACGTTCCACTTCTCCACCAAAATCCGCGTGTCCAGGAGTGTCTACAATATTGATTTTTACATCCTTATACATTGCCGAACAGTTCTTGGATAAAATTGTAATGCCACGCTCACGCTCTAATGCATTACTATCCATAACTCTATCTTGGACTTCTTGATTTTCTCTAAATACACCACCTTGAACCAACAAAGCATTAACCAATGAAGTTTTACCATGGTCAACGTGCGCAATAATTGCAATATTTCTAATATTTTTCATAAATTTTTCCCTCTATATTTTTATCTTTTATATATAAGCTTATATATTTTAACATATTATTGACCAAATTTAAAGAGTTTTTAGCAATTTTGTGTTAAAAAGTTTGATTTAGGGTATATTGAATAGTATAAAAGGGGCTAATTTGCTCAAAAAGCGCTATAAATAAGCAAAAATTTGAATTTTGTACAAAAATTAGTTGACTTTTATGAAAAAGTTTTGTTAGACTTTTAATAGTTATAGCAAAGGCTATTACAAGAAAAGGAGAAAATTTCATGAAAACTATGAACGCAGGCGATTTTTACAGAGCAGTTGCTGAAGAAACAGGTGTTTCAATTGCTCAAACTAAAGCTATCTTTACAGCTGGTTTAGATGTATTGAAAGGTGCTTTGAAAAGAGGCGACAAAGTTCAATTCATCGGCTTCGGTACATTTGATGTAAAGAAGAAAGCTGGTGGCACAAAGGTTAATCCTTTCACTAAGCAAAAGATGACAATCAAAGCTTGTAAAGTTCCTACTTTCAAGATGAGTGCAACATTAAAGACATTGTTAAAATAGTCGATTGCATTTAGGTCTCAAAAAGGGCAACACAAGTTGCTCTTTTTCTTGTGTTTAGACACTTTGAACATAAAAAAACTACGGAATAACCGTAGTTTTTTGTTATTACAAAAAAACACCTCTGCCAAAATAGACAAAAGTGTTTATATTTAGTGTTATAATGTTTTATCTTTGTTTCTAACATAGATTGCGTGTTGTGTTAAAACAGTAAAAATAAGCCAAAGCGTTGATAGTAGGACTAAAATATATATAATGATTGAACCCGCATTATGTCCGCCACAAATCCAATCTACAAGATTAAAATTAAAAATTCCAACCAATCCCCAATTTAATCCTCCAATAAACAAAATAATTAGGCTTATAATATTTGCAATAATCATATATTCCCCTCCCTAATATTATTGTTTTCATTTGTTATAAATTTATGCATACTAAAAAATCAACTTAATATAAAAAATAAACCCAATCAAAACACAGAGTGTTCAGATTAGGTTACACTTGGCGGAGAGTTAGGGATTCGAACCCCAGGAGGCTCGCACATCAACGGTTTTCAAGTTTTACCGATTAAATTTTATCTTTGATTATTTTAGATTATCACATTCCTTGTAATCCCTTTATTTTAAAGGCGAAACTGCCAATGTAAAGTTTAATAAAGATTATCTAAGATTAAACAGTATTCAATCAAGTTTAAATAAGATTTTTAACATAAAACATTCGTTTTGTTAGAAATTTATTAGAACAATCCAACAGTTTTTATTGTGTTAACTCTTCATTTTCAGGTAGTAGATAATCTTCTTTCTTCGCAATTATAAATACACTTTCATTTAAATATTTTTCGCTATAGTCATTACATTTTTTTGCATAATGCTTTTGATATTGTATAGGTAAATTTTTGTACACGTATTTCATCCAAATAACCGCTTCCTTGATATCAGCTTGTTCATTGCCTATTTTATATCCAAAATCATTAAATCTAACACTTTGTTCATAATCATAGTGTCCACCTTGATAAGTTCTATAATATACCGCAATATAGTCTAGTTCTTTGTTTATTGGAGGATTTCCTTTCCTTCCTGTTAATTTGTTTGCAAAGTCTGTTATTGCGTTTATAGAAATACATTCTATAAATCTAGTATTTTTTGCCATAATTACTCCTTTTTTTAAATATATCACAATTTTGTAATTTTAGCAATAGATTGTTAAAGATTAAATTCATTATAAAAAAAAGAAGTGGGCATCCCACTTGCTTTAAGGGTATGGGGAGCGACTCAAATTGAAACTCGGGGTGTGTTCGCACCAAAAAAGTCTGTTTATTTTAAAGTCGAAACTACCAATATAAAGTTTAATAAAGATTATCTAAGATTAAATTCTAGTGGGTCAAGTTTAGATACGATTTTAAACTTAAAACATTCGTTATGTTAGAAATTTATTAGAACAATCCAACAGTTTTTATAATTCAA
>JAZUAB010000080.1:0-3820 GCA_045637745.1 Candidatus Onthoplasma sp.
GACACTGCCTTTAGAGTATGCCGTTTGCCTTCGTTCAATGATAAAAGTATTAATAGATTGAGTGCTACTAACCAGCCTAAAGCTATTGAGCAATTGCAAGCACGTGCTAGAGCCTGTGCATATCTTGTATCTGTATTAGACTATATATTAACATTAGAGTCTAATAATGTTCAACAACAACGAGCATTAAACGAATTGAGCAATATACGCAAAAAACTGTACACTATAACCAATCTATGCATAGAACAGGCTGATGAAATATCTGCTAGCTCAGGATTAAATAAGTTTGATATAACTGAATTTGACTTTTTGAATAAAACGGGTTAAACACCTGTTTTTTGTTTTATTAATTTGACTAAATATTGTTTAAAGTGCTATCATAAATATATGAGAGTGTTATATATAGATGTTAAAAGTGATATGCAAACCTGCTTAATGGCGGTGGCGCAGTTAGAAAACGAAATCGAAGCTTGTAAACTAGGTGGCTTTACAGCGCTTAAAGTAATTCATGGATATGGCAGTCATGGAGTGGGTGGCGCTATCAAACAAGAAATTCATAAAAGATTGAAACAATTAAAGGCGCAAAAGCAGATTGATGATTATATCCCATGCGAAACATGGACACAAAATAATCCAAAGCGCGACAAGGCAATAAAGGCATGTAATGAGTTGTTGGCAGATAGTGACTTGTGTATGCTTAACAGTGGCGTAACAATCGTTTTGATTTAAATTGTTGACCTAAATTTGTCAAATAATGTATTTAATTTTAAAAATTATTCAATTTGATTGGTTTTTAAACAAAAAATATATATAATAATTTAAAGGAGATAATTATGAAAAAAGAACGAGTTCGCTCAAAGCATGGCTTTAAAGGGTTTGGTTCATTTATACTTGGCTGGTTTGTGGGTTTTGTTTGTACTATACTTATCTTGGCTGGAGTTGGTTATTGGGCGTATACATCATTAAGTGTTAAAAGGATTGAAAAGTGGACCAAGTCAAATATAACCTCTAATAGAGATGTGGAAAATATGACTTTGCAAGATGCTGTGGCTATTGTAAGAGGAATATCTAAAGGAAGCGATGAATATACTTTGGCTAAATTTGAGGAAGACTTTGGAATTAGTTTGCTGGGCGATACAATGCATGGGATTAGCCTAGATAAGGTTAAAAATGCACCCATTAAAAATTTAAGCCAGGCACTTAACGATACTATAGATAGTGCCACATTTGCCAATATATTAAGTTTTATGGAAGTAGGTGATGACTTAGGCTTGTTGGACACTGTGCTTGATAGTGAGATAACATATTATATTAATAACGGCAAATTGTATACAGACAATACATATTCAACAGAAGTTGATTTTGATTATACAATATCAAGCACAGAAGTTGAGTTCGCTAACGGCAAACATACAATCAAATCAAGTGGTGGCTATACAATTGTAACTCCAACGCTTGAGCATATTCCATTAAAAACTGCAATGAACGAAATTGAGAACGCAACTAAGGGTATGAAGATTTGCGATATTTTGGATTATCATTATGATGATGTTACCAAGAAGTATTATAAGACATATAGCAATGGTTCATATTCAGATGAGGTTAGCGGTGTGATGAATGCTATTGCTGGATATACTGTTGATGAACTATCAGACCAATCAAAGATTGACGAACTTGAGATTCATGAGGTTATGGGGTATTACTATAACTCTGCAGATGAAAGTTACTATACAACATCTGACTTTCAGCCGGGCTCTAAGGTTGCCAGCGTAATGAACAGTATTGCAGGCGAACAATTAGGTGATTTGTCTAAGGAAAGCACTTATAATAATTTGACTGTTGGTGAGGTTTTAGGCGTGGACGAAGATGATGCCAACAATAGCACAATTATCAAGGCTTTACACGGAAAGCCAATTGGGCAACTTAATGCTGAAATTAAAAAATTGAGCCTTGGCACAATTTTAGACGTCGAAAAGGGAGCCGATGGCAATAGTCCTGTCATTGATGCTCTGTGTGATAAAACAATAGAACAACTTAACGGTGCTATCAACGATTTGACCTTGGGTGAGGCTTTAGGCAAAACCGAGGCTACATCAACAGGTATTGTAAAGGCGCTATGTGGGACAAAGATTACAAAACTAAGCGGAGAGATAGAAGGCTTGCAAGTATATCAAGTGATGGGATATACTAGGGTTAAAATTTCTGATAGTCCACTAACTTACAAATATACTGATGCTAATGGTGATGTTACTGGTATTATGGGGGCGATTGCTGGTTCCAATGTTAATGAACTGTCTTCTACTATTGATACATTAAAAGCGGTTGATGTATTTGGTGAAAAGCAGGATGGCAAGTATAATGTATCGGTATTAAATTTATTTACTGAGGATGAATTGAATACTGATTATGATACAACTGATGGTGAGCAAAAACCTTTAACTATTATGGAATTACCAAATGCAGTTGTAAATAAATTAAATTCAGAAGAAACCACAATAGGCGACTTGATTGATGCAAAAGTTATTGTATTGAATGACGGTGTTGAAGCTTCTGATTATGTTAAAGGACTAACGATATCTCGTCTAATTGAGGAATTGTCGGCGATTATGTAAATTAAGAAAAAGATAGAGAAATATATAACTCTATCTTTTTTTGTCGAATATATAAAATCTTTTAGTCAATACAATACGATAAGGGGGATTTGTTGTTAACATATATTCACTTAAAGGGGATAAAATGTTAATAAAGCAACAAATTGAAAATAATTATTTTGTCGAATTGTTAGACAAGACAAACAACAATAATATAGAAAGAGTGTTGTATTATATTAAAAAGGATGGCGGAATAAATTATGAGCGCTCTAAAATATTATTTGATAGATTTTATGATAAAAGGGAATTTGGAATTGATTTGGATGAGATTATTGAAAGAACATTGTTGATATTGTTGAATGATGGCTTAATATACTTTATTCTAAATAAGCATTTTGATTACGATCAAGATTTATATTCAATAGGCAAAATAGGTCTAATCAAGGCTGTCGATACATATGATATCAATAAAAACAGTTTTGCCACTTATGCGGGAAGAGTTATAATGAATGAGGTATTAATGTATAAGCGAAATTGTTCAACAAAAATTGAGGGCAAACAAAAAATTGCATCATTAGATGAGCCTCTTGATATTGAAGCTCACGATGGAGAAAGGGATTGTAGTCTGTATGGCATTATTCCAGATGAAGAAGATTTTGTGGAAGAAGTGGCCGAAACGGACTTGTGCAAATATGTGGTAAAGTTTATAAAATATCTAACTCCAACCGAGCAACAAATATTGGTGTATAGTTATGGTTTATTTAATCAGCCAATACTAACACAAATTCAAATTAGCCAAAAGTTAAATATAGGACAAGCATATGTATCAAGATTACTATCAAAGATACCAGATAAATTAAAAGTATTAATGAATGGCGAAAATGGCAATAGCGAGCAATATAATAAGATTATGCAAAGTTATCATAAGAGTATTAGTAAAAATAGCGATAGTGAATTCGAATTCAAAATTTAGTTTAGGAAATGTCAAATTTTAATGTAAAAGTATATAAAACTTGCAAAAACTTGGCTCAAAAGTATCAAAAGAATTAAAAATTTAAAGAAATTTGTAAAAAAGTTTAAATTTTTTAAAAAAAGTTTGAAAAAAGTGTTGACATTAAATTTGAAGTGTGGTATATTAACAATGCATTCAGCAATGAATGTATCCGATTAGGAGACATTCCTAACGGGGACCCCACTAAGCGAACGCTTTGAAGGGGAGAAGTCGAGAC
>JAZUAB010000081.1:0-1253 GCA_045637745.1 Candidatus Onthoplasma sp.
CATTAGCACCTTACTCTGTATTTGGCAGTGCATCTGTAAAGGAAATTTTTAATAAGTATAAGCATTGTATGTATAATAAAGCACTTACAGCAAAACACTTTGACATTTCACCCGACACAGCAAATCCAATACAGCAAGAAATGTTAAAGATAATTGATTGGGCGGAATGCATCAATCGCATATTTGCAAAAATGAAAAATGACGATTTTTGGCTCTATGTTGTATTTGAATTAACTTATGAAAGAGATTTCTGTTCCAAATATGTTAAGCGAGCATTTAAGGAACAATTATACAGAGAAATTTGCGAATCAGAATTATCCCTATTCCCAATGATGGTATATGCCGAGTATATCAAGCAGTATGTACCCGAAATGTGCAATAGTGATACTTTTATATTTTAATATAAGATAGCACACTTTGAAACCATATTAAAAACACTATCTAATATTAAATTAGCACACTAATAAAAGTAGCACATTTTAGTATCATTTTCGGTTGAAAATTGCTCATTTCCAATTAGTTTTGGGTTAAAAACGGGATAAAAACCTAATAAACAAATTTACTTTAATACATTTTACAACCAAGATTTGAGAGTGCAAGTTGTTAGCAGATAATAACTTGCACTCTTTTTATGATTCAAGGGTCATTCAAAATAACATAGCAAGAATCTTTTGGAGACTCTTTTTTGAGAGGGGTTAAACTCTGCGGTTAAATAATTCTGCTTGCATTTTACTAATACACAGACTTTTATTAATTTCACAACCAATAAATATTTGATTAAATGAGAGTTGCATTATTAGTAAGAGTTAGTACCAATAGACAAGATTATGACCGACAAATCTCGGAACTTACATTACATTGTCAGAGTATGAATTGGGATATTGTCGGCATATTTGCCAATAAGGTTTCGGGTGCAAAAAAGAACGAGGAACGAGAAGAGATTGTCGAACTATTGAAATTCATAGAGCATAATGATATAGATAAAGTCTGCGTTTTAGAGATTAGCCGATTAGGTCGAAATACTCTTGAAGCATTAAAAGTCATTGAACTATTAAACGAAAAAGGGATATGCTTATACATTAAAAATTACAATCTCGAAACTATCGTAAACGGCAAGATAAACCCAGTTGCAAGTTTGATTTGTACTATTCTGCTCGAAATCGGCAATATGGAGCGAAGCACAATAAATGACCGTATGACAAGTGGCAGAAATAGGTATATAGAGAAATGCCGAAAGAGTGGCAAAAAGATGG
>JAZUAB010000082.1:0-2475 GCA_045637745.1 Candidatus Onthoplasma sp.
CGCTATAAATAAGTGGTTTATTTTATTAAAATTTATTCAGTATTAATAAATAAATTAAAATCCTTTTTAGTAAATATTTTTAATACGTAAATTGCAATTAAATATATTATAAATGTAAATATCCCTCCTAATATAAACATAGTGGTTGAATTAAACAATTTAAAAATTGTCAACAGCGCTAACACCACAACACCCAATCCAAACTGCTTGGTAAAGTAAAACACATTGAATGTGGCGCCCGAATATTTTTCGACCGAATATAAATTTAAAACCCCCGCCACCACAAATCCAACAGCCACTGCAATCGAATATGCGTATATTCCAATCCTTCCACTAGGAACAAACATTAATTCAATTACAAGTTTACACGCAATCCCAATACATAAGTTCATTATAGGTAAAAACTTTTTGTCTAAATTTTGCAAAATAACAGCACTCAATTGATTAATACTTGAAAATATAATACTAACACTTGATATTATAAGTAGATTTTTGGCAACATATTGCCCATTAACCCCAAAGCCATTAATTCCAGTTCCGTATAATAAATTTATTATGTTAGATGCATTAACCGCGAAGAGTATAGCACATGGCAAAGCGATAAATACAACGAGCTTAAATGCCAGATTGACTTTTTTATTAAATCTATCATAATTCCTATTTGCATAATCCGCACTTAACGATGGCATTAATACACTTGCCAATGAAAATGAAAATATGCTAGGTATAGACAATATTGCTCCAACAACTCCAGTTTGTAACCCATATAATAACGTTGCCGTTTCGGTTGGCAAACTTATCCCTATCAATTTAACTACCAAAAAACTATCAATGAAATTGCTAAAAGGTATAATTAAAGAATAAAGCATAATAGGATATGATTGTACAAAAATATTTTTTCCATCAATTATATCTTGATGCGAATATTTAAATTTAACTTTACCGCGCGAAAACCATTTTAAAAACAAATATGACCCAACATCACCAATCAACACTCCTAGCATTGCGCCAAGCAATGTCCCTAATATATACCACTTGCGTAACAACAACATAAATAATAGACCAAAAGCAACTTTAAGCACTTGTTCTAAAATTCCTGCTAATGCTGGTAATTTAAAATTGTTAACACCCTGTTCGTAGCCTTTTAATACCGCCGTCCCAGCAGAAAATATCAATGATGGCGCCAATATTATATAGCAAATATACATTTTGCCGTTTCCCTGCAATAATGCCAGACCTTTGCTTCCAAACAACAAGATTAATGCTAACGCGCCACCAACAAGCATCAACATCGCACCAACTCCACCAACGATTTTTCGCTGATGCAAATCAGAGCGTTCGCTAGACACAATTTTACTAATAGCCATTGGTAAACCACTTGACACCAAAATTATCAAAAACGAATATGCCGAAAAAATCATTTGATATAAGCCAATATCAGTCCCCAGTATACGCGTTAAAACTATTCGATACACACCGCCTAACAACTTGGCAAAAATCGAACATATCAAAACCCACGACAAATTGTTTATAATAGTCTTTTTCATATCATTAATTTTTGCAAAAATATAAAAATTATGTTTTTTACTAGTCAAAACTTAATTTATAATATATAATTATATTGTTATGAATAAAAAAACTTTTAAATTTAAAAAATTTATATATGCCCTTGCTCCAATGGCTGGTGTAACAGACTATGCTTTTCGTAAAGTCTGTTCTGCTCTCGGCGCCGATATGGTTGTAACCGAAATGATTAGCGCAAAGGCTCTTGAACACAACAATGCACGCACTCAAAAAATGTTGCTTGAAAAGTCAAACTGCTTAAAAGCCATACAATTGTTCGGCCACGATGAAAAGGCGGTTGCAAAAGTAGTCGCCAGCGGAATATTGGACCAATTTGATATAATAGACTTTAATTGTGGTTGCCCTGCAAAAAAAATTGTAGGCAACAATGATGGAAGCGCAATGATGCGCAACATTGAACACACACGCAAAGTTTTACAAGCACTGCGCGATAACACTTCCAAACCTATATCCGTAAAATTTAGACTTGGTATAGACAACAATATCAATTACATTGAATTTGCTAAAATGTGTGAACAGGTTGGAGTTGACTTTATAACATTGCACGCCCGTACGCGCGAACAAGGTTATAGTGGCGAGGTTGATAAAGATGCATATATGCTATTAGTGAATTCTGTTAACATTCCAGTAATTTGGAGTGGCGATATTGCCACCGCTAAAGATGTCAAATATGCCAAATCAATTGGCTGTGCAGGCGTAATGATTGGACGCGAGGCTTTAGGCAACCCTGAAATATTCTCTCGCCTTAAACGCAAAAAAGTTTCAGCGACTAAACAACAAATTGTATTAGAACACTTAAACAGTATGCGTGAATATTTTGGCTCAGACGAAGCCGTGTTTAGTTATTTCAAAAAACATTTATTGTGGTATCTTAAAAATTATAAGAATGCA
>JAZUAB010000083.1:0-4548 GCA_045637745.1 Candidatus Onthoplasma sp.
GAAGGTAAAACTCTTACCGCCACCCTACCTGCATATTTAAATGCATTGTCAGGAAATAGCGTACACGTTGTAACTGTCAACGAATATTTGGCTCAATATCAAGCCGATTTGATGGGAAGATTGTATAAATTTTTAGGCTTAACCATTGGCGTTACACTTAGCGGTCAAAGTGCTGAAGCGAAGCAACAAGCCTACGCTTGCGACATCACTTATGGTACAAATAACGAATTTGGTTTTGACTATCTGCGTGATAATATGCAACCTGACAAGAAATATAAGGTTCAACGTGGTCACACTTTCTGTATTGTGGACGAAGTGGACTCAATTTTGATTGACGAAGCACGTACACCTCTTATTATTTCTGGCAGTGGGGACAAAACTAGTGATTTGTATGTAAAGGCTGATAGCTTTGTTCGTAGACTTAACGAAAGCGATTACGAAATCGATATTAAGCAAAAGCAAATCCGTTTAACTGAAGATGGTGTTGCTAGAGCTGAAAAATATTTTGGCATTGAAAACTTGTCAGATATTTCAGCGCTTGAGCTTAACCACCATATTAATAACGCGTTGCGTGCACACTTTATTATGAAGCGTGATAGCAACTATATTGTAAAAGACGACGAAGTATTGATTGTAGACGAATTTACTGGTCGATTGATGCAAGGAAGACGTTATAGTGATGGTTTGCACCAAGCAATCGAAGCTAAGGAACACGTTAAAATTAAAAATGAAAACAAAACCCTTGCTACAATTACTTTCCAAAACTACTTTAAACTATATTCAAAGCTTAGCGGTATGACTGGTACAGCTAAAACTGAGGAAATGGAATTTAACAAAATCTATAATCTAGACGTTGTTACTATTCCAACCAACAAACCAGTACTTCGTGTGGACGAAAATGATATGATATTCTACACCGAAGACGCTAAATATAAGGCAATTGTTGAAGAAATTGAAAACAAATACAAAGCTGGACAACCAATACTAGTTGGTACTGCATCGGTTGATAAAAGTGAACGCATAAGCCGTGAAATATCTAAGCGTGGAATTCCACATAACGTATTGAACGCTAAAAACCATGAAAAAGAAAGTATGATAGTAGCCCAGGCAGGTCGTGTTGGCGCTGTTACAATTGCTACTAATATGGCTGGTCGTGGTACAGATATTCTACTAGGTGGTAATGCTGAGTATTTGGCTAAAGCAAAGTTGATGCAAGAAGGCGTGGCTGGTGAAACTGTTGAAAAAGTTATTGCCTATAATGCAGAACTTACTGATGAAGAAGTTGAAATTAAAAATAAGTACAATAAGTACTATGAAGAATTCGAAAAGACAACAGCTGAAGAACGTGAAAAAGTGTTAGCCTTAGGCGGACTTCACATATTAGGTACCGAGCGTCACGAATCTCGTCGTATTGACAATCAGTTACGTGGTCGTGCCGGACGTCAGGGTGACCCAGGCTCATCAATCTTCTTTATATCTCTTGAAGACGAACTTCCACAACGTTTTGGCGAAGACCGCATGAAAAACTTGTTCTCTATGATATTTAGAGGAAATGAAGATATGCCAATCCAAATGGGTATACTAACCAGATTCTTTGAGCGCGCTCAAAAGAAAACTGAAGGCGTAAACTTTGGAATTCGTAAGCAAGTTCTTGAATATGACGACGTATTAAATAAACAACGTACAATTATCTACACTGAACGTGACAAAGTACTCGATGGCGAAGATGTTCATAGTCAAGTAATTGAAATGCTACAAGAATATATCAAAACTATATGTATCGACTACTTGGATGAAACCAAGCCTAGTTACGAGTGGGATTTAGAAACACTTAATAAAGCCCTAGAAGACAAGTTGTTTGAAAAGGGCACCAATATTGCAACTAAGGAATTGTTAAATGACACTGATATAAATCAAGCTAGCGAAATTATATATAACAAAGCCCTTGAAATGTATGAAGCTAAAGTTAATGAAATCAAAAAACTTGGTATCGACTTTTCACAAATTGAACGCGCAATTATGCTACGTGTAGTTGATAAGTTCTGGATGGATCATATCGATGCAATGAATGTGTTGCGTAATGAAATTGGCGTATTGTCTTATGGTCAAAAAGACCCTATTATTGCCTACAAGAATGAAGGTTTTGATATGTTTGACAACATGATTGACCAAATTCGTCAATACACGGCGTCTAGCTTGTTTAGAATGAAAATCCGTATTGATATCAAGGCACCACAACGTGCACCTATCACCACAAATAATCCAGATGAGCAACAAGGCCAACTTCAAGGCCCATTTGCACCTCAAAAGAAGGCTCCATTTATGCCAGCAAACGACTCAAAGACTCCAGCTAAAGCGGAGTCAAAAGTAGACCGTAATGCACAATGCCCTTGTGGTAGTGGTAAAAAGTATAAAAACTGCTGTGGCAAAAACAATTAATACACTAATAAATTAAGCCTACTATATAGGCTTTTTTTTATTTACGCTATTGCAAATCACTCTATTTTATGCTAATCTATACTTGAGGTGAATTTATGGCACAACCTAATGAACATAAAGCAATTATAAACGAAATATTATTAGCCAAATCAATGCTTGACTGGCGACAACATCCTGAAATGAGTTTGCGCCGAATTTTTAGAATAAACTGCGCTAATCATTTTGCGCCTAATCAGCATATAAATACCGAAGATATCTTACAATTTGCTGTTGGCTCAACAGTATCCAATCTGTTGCGCCAAACTTTTGTGGCTAATTATGAATACTTGCGTCACAATATTGATGATAAAATGACTGCTAAATTGAAAAATTTAAAGTCGTCTACATCTACTTCTTCAAATAATCTTAATACTACTAAATTTATGGATGCAATAAGACAATCTTTAGTCCATAATGACATCAGTGCAGAAATCCCCAACTGGCATTTAAATGATGAATTTAAAATAGAAATCAATTTTAAAGGAAATACTTTCACATTTAATTTCTTGCAACTTCATCAAATAATGAATGAGTTTTTAGAATTAAAAAAGGAACACGTTTATCTGAACTTCGCAGTTCAAGCTAAAGACCTGTATAACGCAGTAGACAAAGGTCGACTAACCGTTAATAGTGTAAAACAATATATACTCCTTTACAATAAAGATAGCTCACGCGCCACTTTAGACAATTATCAATGTAAAGCGTTACACAATCTTCTTACTCCAGTGCCTGGTATCGCGCCAAGTAGATATATTGATATACTTCTTGACCATAATTGTTTTATATTGCAAAAGCTATTGCCTTGTAAACACAATGCAGGCCATATCTCATATATTACTAATATGGCATTTAGAAATCTTTTGTGGCTTGACAAGCATTTTATCAACCGTGAAGATTATATTAATCACGCTTATGATTTTGAAAATCGAGTTGAACTAACTGATGAAAAAAATGACGGTGTAACTCGTGGCACTCTTGTAGAATTTATCAATTATGATTCAATTGCATTGGAAAGCGCGTTAATCTCCAACGCATTATTTACTCTATTTTCAATATCAACACCCGAACAATTGCAAGAACATCTTTCAAGAGATATTGATGCAAAACGCTTGCGTAATTCACTAATGCACGGCAGATATTATTATGATAACGCTAATGGCTTTGAATTTTATGATGGCAGAACTAATGACGACCTTGAACATATCGCCACCATCAGTATAAACGATACGATGAAAGTTATATCATCATTTGTATCTAAAAGCCTTGAAGAATCTAAATCAGTATAAATATAGTAAAAATGAGTAGAAATCCTACTCGTTTTTTACAACTATTTACAATTTAAATAATTTAATCTTACTTTGACCTATTCATTGTTATATTAATTCGATAATAGCCCTGTGGTTGATGACAAAGCGGACATTCAATTGGTGCACATTTACCAGTCTGCACTGTACCACATTCATCACATTTGAAACACCCTTCACCCTCGCAACATTTATATAAAGTTTTGCCTTCTAATTCCTCGTGCAACTGAGTTAATATTTTTTCATGTCCCTTTTCTACATCTGCAACCATTCTGAATAACTTGGCTACATCTTTATAACCTTCTTCATCTGCAATACTTGCAAATTCAGGATAAATATTTTCTCCTGATGAATGCTCGTTTTCACTTTCCAATTTTAACAATTCAACCAATTCACCCGAGCGGAAAGGATAGCCTGCACATATTTCAATATTTTGAACATCGCTCCCACCATACTTTGTAATCATTTGAAAAAACTGTTTAGCGTGTGCCATTTCGTTATGAGCCAATGTTCTTATTAATGCACTCATATAAGTATAGCCATCCTGCATAGCAGTTTGCGCCATAAATTGATACCTAGCCCCTTCTTGACATTCTGCCGCAAACGAACGCGCTAAGTTTTCTTTAGTTTTGCTTTGTTGAAAATCTACCATAACTCCTCCCATTACTTATTGTTAGCAATTAAATAGATTTTAAACATATGTTTTATTTTTTAATAATAAAAATAAACATAAAATTAATTTATACTTATTTAAAATTTTATTTTT
>JAZUAB010000084.1:0-6598 GCA_045637745.1 Candidatus Onthoplasma sp.
AGACGCAGAAATAGAGGCAGAAACAAATTATCTGCATAGAGGATTAAATTGTGTTAAATAGGATAAACCGAGTAAAGAAAACAAAGGAGTTTAATTACATTTACAGAAAAGGCAAGTTCTATAGCTGTAAATATTTTTTGGTTCATTATGTAGACACAAAATTACCAGATGCTAAGATTGGCATATCTGTCAGTAATAAGGTTGGCAATTCGGTTATACGTAGCAAGTATAAGCGTATTGTTAGCGAAATTATTCGCGTTAAGTTGCCAATATTGGCTGTTAAAAACTATGTGGTTACACTAAAACCAGAAATTGTAGAAGTAGATTTTAGAGTGTTAAATGATGAATTTAACAAATTTCTAATTAAAGAAGCTTTAATCAAGGATACAAAAGATGTATAGATTGTTAAAAGCCTTGCTTTTTCCACTAATGTGTATTGAACTTGTAGCCTTGATTTTTTATAAATTGATTTTATCTCCGTTAATTAACTCAAATTGTCCTAAAATGCCAAGCTGTTCGATATACATGATGAGATGTATATTAAAGTTTGATGCCATTACGGGAGTAATCATTGGAACTAAAAGATTATTAACTTGTACTAAAGCACATACTGGAGGCTTGGATTTAGAACCATTAAATATATTAGGAGCGTACAAATGGGTGTGTTAAACTTTTCACAATTATTAATTACAAAAGCTTTTTGGGGAAAATTGATTGATATATTTGTAGACTGGGTTGGCAATTATGGTTGGGCTATTATATTGCTTACAATTGCATTAAAATTGGTGTTGACACCAGTTGAAGTGTTGCAAAAGAACGTTAATAAGAAAAATGCTAGAATGCAAGCGATCATGCAACCAGAATTACAAAAAGTTCAACAAAAATATCCCGGTGATAGAGCTAAGCTAAACCAAAAACAAATGGAGTTAGCTAAAAAATATAATTTTAATATGACCGGAACTTGTGTAACATTGTTGGTGTCTATGATAATTACATTAACAATATTTACATCTTTGTTCATTGGTCTAAATTCGTTGTCAAAGAAACAAGAAAACGTAGCATTTAACGAAATATATCAAACTTATATTGAGGCAGATGCATATACTAAAGACGAAGCAAACAAAGAAATGTTCTTTAATGCCGATGATACAATAAATCAAGAGGCTGTAGACAAATATCTTGCAGATGCTGTTAACAAAAAATATAAAGAACAATCCCAAAAATACAGCTTTATGTGGGTTGAAAATGTATGGAAGGGTGATAATAGAACATCACCTGTAGTAGATTATTCATCTTTCAAAAAATATGCAATATCACATGGTATTGTTGAAAACAGTGATGAAGCTTTGGCTATATTTAAGCAAAACTATAATGATATTAAAGATATTATTCATGTTAAAAATGAACATAATGGATGTTATTTATTAATTATATTAGCCGGCGTTATTACATTCTTGGTACAATTCTTACAAACTAAATTGCAGGAAAAGAAAACTGGAGTTAAAAACCCTAGCACTAAAATAATGTTGATTATAATGCCTATCTTTATGATTATCTTTGCAAGCACTTCTAGTGCATTGTTTACACTATATATCATCGCAAACTCAATTATATCAGCGGTAATATCAACAATAATTGATTTGTGTCAGCCAAAACCTAAAGATGATGACAAAGTGTTATACAAAAAAGGTAATACAGAAGTAGTAGAATATAGCAGAAATTACAATAAAGGATAAGATATAAGTATGAAAGAGTATATAAGTATTGGCAAAAATGTAGATGTTGCAATTAATGATGGTCTTATGACATTAGGTTTATCGCGTGAAGACGTTGATATTAAAATATTGGAAACTGGCGGACTTTTCAAGAAGGCAAAAGTTTGCTTAATGTATGAAGAAAAAGTGAACGATCTACCACGAGAAGAGGTTAAGCCTGTTGAAGAAGTTGTTGTTACTGAAACGGTTGTAGAACAACCTGTAGAAGTTGAAAATACTGAAGTGGTTGAAGAAAGTGTGGTTGAACCAGTTAAAGAAATTGAAAATGAAGAAAAAGTTTCAAAACCAATGGTTAGTCCAGATGCATTAATTGAAAGAGTTAAAAACTTTTTAGTTCAACTAGCAGAAAAAATGAAAGCAAATGTTACTGTTGAATGTGAAATTAACGACAACGACTTAAATTTTAAAGTTTCTGGCGACAATGTAGGCAAGATGATTGGTTATCGTGGAGAGACTATGTCAGCAATACAAACTTTGCTAGGAAGTCTAAAGCAAGCTGGAGAAGGTAGATATAGGGTTTACATTGATATAGCTAACTACAAGAAAGAAAGAGAACAAACTATCGTTGATTTAGCCAACAGAATGGCTGACAAGGCTGAAGAAATTGAGCGAAATGTGCACCTTGACCCTATGAGCGCTTATGAGCGTAGAATAGTGCATTCAGCATTACAAGGTCGTGACCTTGTTGAAACTGAAAGTATGGGTGAAGGCGAAAAACGTCACGTTGTAATTAAATTTAAAAGATAAAGTTAAGGCGAAAGCCTTAATTTTTCTTATATCAGCAATAAAAATTGCTAATATTGTAGATATAATTTATTTTTAATACTAGTAAATGACGTCAAGTTATGTTATAATACTAACGAGGTTTTTATGTTAGAAGATACAATTGTGGCACTTGCCACTCCGCCTGGTAAAGCAGGTGTAGCTATTGTAAGAATTAGTGGAAGTAAATCATACGAAATATTGCAAGCTATTACAAAATGTGATAGCGAGTTTTTGCCACGATACATGTATTTAAAAGATATATATGTGCAAGATATAGTTGATAATGCATTGGTTGTATATTTTAAAGCGCCAAACTCTTATACAGGCGAAGATGTTGTGGAAATACAATGCCATGGTGGGTATTTTATAGCACAAGAAGTTATAAAAGCATGTAAGTGTTTAGGGGCGCGTATGGCAGAACCCGGCGAATATTCCAAAAGAGCTTTTATAAATGGTAAACTAAGCTTTGATCAAGCAGAAGGTATAATAGATATTATAAACGCCGAAAGTGAAGCTCAAGCCAAGGCTGGAAGCGTATTGATGCAAGGGAAATTATTTAGTATTATTAATAACTTACAAACTGAATTAACCGATATATTGGCTGAAATCGAAGCCAAGTTGGATTATCCAGAGTATGAATATACAGACAATGAAAATGAACAAGTGCTTAATAGACTTAGCGCCATACAACAGCAATTAGATGAATTGTTATCAACTAAAATTAGTGGATTAATGATCAAAAATGGTGTAAAGGTTGCAATTGTTGGTGCACCAAATGCTGGAAAATCAAGCCTGCTTAATGCATTAACCAATAGCGACAAGTCGATAGTTACTGATATTGCAGGTACTACACGTGATATAGTTGAAGCTGAATATATATTTAATGGCATAGTGTTTAGATTGTTTGATACCGCCGGCATACGTAAAAGCCAAGATATTGTAGAACAAATTGGTATTAATCGCGCATTGCAAAGCATTGAAGATGCAGATTTAGTGATAAAGTTGATTGATTTATCTAATCCACAAGATGTAAGAGTGGGAAACAAACCAGTAATTACAGTGTATAACAAAATTGATATTGTTTCGCCTAAATCAAATGTTAATGACGAAATATACATTAGCGCTAAAGATGGAACAAATGTGGACATATTAAAGCAAATGATATTTGATAGTACAATGAGTCAGGGTTATAACACTTCTCAGTTCTATCTATCAAACACTCGCCATATTGAATGTGTTGAAAAAGCAAAACAGTCACTTAATAATGCCATTAACAACTTTACCACAAGCACATTAGACTTTGTTGTGGCTGATATACATAATTGCTGGCAATATTTGGGCGAAATTAGTGGTGTAAATTCTAACGAAAGGATTATTGATAGAATTTTTGAAAAGTTCTGTTTAGGGAAATAAAATGGATTTTGTACAAGAATATGATGCAATAGTTATAGGAAGTGGACACGCCGGTTGTGAAGCGTGTCTTGCTTTGGCACGTCTTAATTGTAAAACATTGTTAGTTACGCTAAATTTAGATAGTATTGGATTTTTAGCCTGCAATCCATCAATTGGTGGTACGGCTAAAGGTCAATTAGCGGGCGAAATTGATGCGCTTGGCGGTGAAATGGCGATCAATGCGGACAAATCGTTACTACAACTAAGAATGTTAAATAGTGGAAAAGGTCCTGCCGTGCAAAGTTTGAGAGCTCAAGTAGATAAAGTTGTTTATCATACAGAGATGAAGCGAACATTGGAACGTCAATCTAATTTAGATATACTGCAAGCCGAAGTAAGTGAGATTTTAGTTGAAGATAATACTGTGTGTGGGATTACCACTTTAGCGGGTGAAAGTTTTAAAGCCAAGGCCGTTATAGTGTGTACAGGTGTATATTTGAATGCAAAGGTCATAATAGGCGAGCATTTTAAATATACGGGGCCAAATGGCTTTGAACCGGCAAATAATCTAACAAAAAGTTTAATGCGCCTAGGATTTGAAATTCTGCGCTTTAAAACCGGAACTCCAGCCCGTGTAGATGGCAAATCAATCGATTACACTCAATTTGAAGTTCAAAATGGAGACAATCTTGGACATAACTTCTCACTGTTAAATAAAAATACGACCAAGAATAAACAAGTTTGCTATTTAGGATATACTGGCGAAAAAATGCATCAAGTAATACGGGATAATATATCTAGAGCTCCACTTTATTGCGGATTGGTTAAAGGTATTGGACCACGATACTGCCCATCTATTGAAGATAAAGTGATGAGATTTGCGGATAAAGAGCGACATCAACTATTTTTAGAGCCTGAAAGTGCATCTACAGACGAAGTCTATGTTCAAGGTATTAGTAGTTCAATGCCTGTGGATGTTCAACGTAAAATGTATAAGTGTATTCCTGGCTTTGAAAATGTTAAAATAATGCGTTTTGCCTATGCTATTGAATACGACTGCATAGATGCAACTCAACTTAAACCTTCGCTAGAAAGCAAGGCAATTAATGGACTATTCTTTGCAGGGCAAGTAAATGGTACTAGTGGTTATGAAGAAGCGGGTGCTCAAGGATTGATGGCAGGCATCAACTCAGCAAGATTAATCCATAATATGCCACCGATTGTTTTAGGTAGAGAGCAAGCATATATAGGCGTGCTGATAGACGATTTAGTTACTAAAAATATAGTTGAGCCTTATCGTATGATGACCAGCAGGGCTGAATATCGCTTAGTTTTAAGACAAGATAATTGTGATATAAGATTAACTCAACTTGGCAGAGATATTGGTCTTGTAGATAATAAGCGTTATAAGGCATTTAAAAATAAGTTAAAACAAATTGAACAAGTATACAATCAACTTGAAATTAGATATTCGCCTAAACAAATTAATGAGTTCTTAGCTAGCCACAATGAAAATCCAGTTCTTAATGGAGTTACTGTAAAAGAACTTATTAAACGAAACAATATTAATATATTTGATGTTAAGCAAGACCTTAATATGTTTGAAGGCATTAGCGATGAAGTGTTGAATTATGTAAATACTGAAATTAAGTACGAGGGTTACATTAAACGCGAAAATGAAACCATTGAAAAGAACAGGAAAAGCGAAGATATTAAATTGCCACAAGACCTAGATTATTCTTCATTGAGCGGATTGCGATTAGAGGCTCGACAAAAGCTGAACACAATTAAACCTATGACATTAGGTCAAGCCAAAAGAATTGACGGTGTATCCCCTGCTGATATCAATGTGATTATTATTTATTTGAAAATGAAAGGAGTTTTATAATGTACACTCAAATATTTAGTCAACTTGTTGATAACGATGTGTTGGCAGATAGTTTAAATAAATTTCAAACATATTATAAAGAACTTATAACTTATAATGAAAAAGTAAATCTTACAGCTATTACTGATGAACAAGAGGTTTTTATAAAACACTTCTTTGATAGCTGCCTTTCACAAAAAAACATTCCACAATTTGCAAAGGTGATAGATATTGGAACGGGAGCGGGATTTCCAGGAGTGCCGTTAAAAATAGTTAGAGGTGATATACAATTAACATTAGTGGATTCATTAAATAAAAGAATAGCATTTTTAAATGAACTAAAAGAAAAGTTGAAAATAAAATATGACACATATCATTCCCGTGCAGAAGATTTTAGTTTAAACATTAAACACAGAGAACAATATGACGTTGCGGTGTCAAGAGCCGTAGCAAAGTTAAATACTCTAGCAGAATATTGTTTGCCATTAGTAAAAGTTGGTGGAATATTTATTTCATATAAAGCCGGAGACATAGATCAAGAAATCAATGAAAGTAAAAACGCGCTTAAAGTTCTTGGCGGAGAGATTGTAAAAATTGAAAAACTTAACTTACCAAGTAATTTTGGTGAAAGAAGCTTGGTAATAATAAAAAAAATAAAAAACACTCCAAACAAATACCCAAGAAATAAAAATTTACCAAAACTAAAACCATTATAATCAAAATAAAGATATTTAATTTATATTAAATATTTTTATTTTTATATATAATTTACATCACATTTAAAAAGAATTTTTAGACA
>JAZUAB010000085.1:0-8044 GCA_045637745.1 Candidatus Onthoplasma sp.
ATTTTGTCACTATAAACATTTAATACTTCCAACAAGTCTCCGCTAGTGGCATTAAATTCAACTTTTATTCTATCAGCAACATCACAGTTAGCGTGTTTACGCATTACTTGGCAAGTACGTATCAATTCACGTGATAAACCCTCAAGCATTAAGTTTTTGTCAATAGTGATATCTAGCACAACGGTAATGCCATCAACATTGGCAATTACATAATCTTGTTTTGCCTTGGTTTGAGGGATAAATAAGTCACTATCAAGTTCATATCCACAGATGTTAACCTTTCCGCTATGGAAACCGTTTACGTAAGACTGCATTGTAGCGTCATCACAATTTGATAATTCATTTTTAACCTTTTGTACATCGCCTTTAAGCACTGCACCAGCCTTTCGCAAATCAATCATTAGATATTCATCATTAAATCTGGTTTGGTCGTGTTCAATTACAATATTTTTGATGTTCAATTCATCTTTCAATATTGTTTCATATAGGTCAACAGCATATTTTAGGCTATCATCTCCACAAATAAACAATGTTTTAAGTGGTTGTTTAACCTTTATTTGCTTTTCATTACGCAAACGACCTGTAAGAGTGATTACATCACGCATTAAGTCTGTTTGTTCAATTAAGTTGTTGTTTTCAATTTCAACAAGGTTAGCGCCAAATGTAGTTAACATTACACTTTCTTCTGCGTTTTTGTCTAATTCTTTTACAAGATTTTGCCACAAATATTCACTTAGGAAAGGAGTGATAGGGGCAAGCACAATAGCAACATTTTTGATTGCATAACTTAATACATAATATGCATTAAGCTTGTCAGTGCCATTTTCGCCCTTCCAAAATCTACGGCGATTGATACGAATGTACCAGTTAGATACTTCGTCAATAAATTTTTCAAATTCAGCAGTAACGCCACCAAAATTAGTTTCGTCATACGCCTTATCACAAGCCTTAACAAATTCATTGGTGCGAACAACCAACCACTTGTCACTAACATTTAGATTATCAACATCTAATTTATAGCCAGTTAAATCAGGATTATCAATATTGGCATAAGTGCCAAAGAATAGGTAACTATTCCATAGATTTAAAAGTTTTCTTCTAATTTCACTAGTGCTATCATAACTAAATATTACATCACTTTGTGGATTGGTCGAAATAAAGGTATAACGGATAATATCCGAACCAATGTTTTCAAATGCTTCATTTAAAGGAATGTTGTTTGGACTTGATTTAGACAACTTTTTACCATCTTGAGCAAGAAGTGAACCATAAGTAGATACTTTCTTGTAAGGAGATTTACCTTCAAGTACAACACCCATAACAAGCATACTATAGAACCACAAACGGATTTGTTCTTTCATTTCAATTACACATTCTGCCGGATAGTTCTTTTCCCAGAATTCGCGGTCTGTTAAATATTTATTTGTACTAAATGGTGCAATACCGGCATCAAGCCAGCAGTCACCAACATCTTTAATACGTTCAATTTCTTTTGAGCAATGTGGACATTTAATCTTTACTTCATCAATATAAGGGCGGTGCAAGTGAGGTAGGTTATCCACTTTTTCAGGGTTGATTGCAAGTGATTTTAATTCGGTTTTACTTCCAATAACCATAACTTCACCACAATCTGGACAAACATAGAAAGGTAAAGGTAAACCATAATAACGTTTACGAGAAATTGACCAGTCACCCATATTAGTTAACCAGTCCACCATACGCTTTTCATAGAACTCTGGTTGCCATTCAACTTTATGAGCCTCTTCAATTAATTGTGGGCGGATTTCGTCCATACCAATAGCCCATTCTTGAATTAATCTAAATAGGATAGGACTTTTACATCTCCAACAATGTGGATAGCGGTGAGTATAACTATGATTATAGTATAATTTACCACGTTTGTTTAATTCTTCAAATATTAAATCACGTGTTTCATCTTTATTTGCATCAAGACCAGACAAGAATCCAAAGTCATCATAAAATACACCCGCTTCATCAATAGGCATAACTTGTTCTAATCCTAAAGTAAGACCAAGGTCAAAGTCCTCAGCACCACAACCAGGAGCAATATGCACCGCGCCACAACCTTCAGTTGCGTCAACTTGGTCCCAAGCCACAATCTTATGTGTAAATTGTTGCTTGGGTAGTTCTTCAAAGCAAGTTTCATAGGTGTAACCTACAAGTTCACTACCCTTAACGGTTTTGATTACGCGTACAATGTCGGCTTTTAATACTTTTAAAGCACTTTCACAAAGAATAATAGGGAAAGTGTCGCTTTTAACTTCACAGAATGCATAGTCAAGTTCTGGATTAACCGCGATTGCAACGTTACTAGATAACGTCCAAGGAGTTGTGGTCCACACTAGCATCTTGGCATCAATTTCCTTGATAGGTAGTTTAAAGAATACCGCTTGACATTCATCATTGCGATAAGCATCGCCATCAGCCATTTCGTGTTCGCTAAGGCTTGTGCCACAACGTGTACACCAAGGCATTGGACGATATTTTTGTTTAATCCAGCCTTTTTCATTACACTTTTTTAAGAAATGCCAAATGTATTCAATATTTGTGTCAGAGTTTGTGTAGTAACTATCGTCCCAATTCATCCATTGGCCCAAGCGAATAGATTGCTCAGTCATTTTGCCTGAACACTTACGCACTTTTTCCATACAATATTCGGTAAAGTTGTTAATGCCGTAAGTTTCGATATCTTTCTTGCTGTTAAGGCCTAAATCTTTTTCAGCATTAACTTCTACCCACAAACCTTGTGCGTCAAAACCATTTTGATAGTGTTGGTCGTAACCCTTTAGTGCATGATATTTAATCATAGCATCTTTACGGCTTCTACCAAAAGCATGGTGTAAGCCCATTGTCATACCATTAGCGGTAATAGGACCGTCCATAGTGGCAAAGTACTTACCAGTACGCTTGTTCTTTTCCTTTAACTTTTCAAAGATGTTGTTGTCTTGCCAAAACTTCAAGACTTCTTCTTCGTTTTTAGGGAAATTAGGTATCCCTTGTTCTTTTCTCATAAATCACTCCTTTAATGAAAAAACTACCATATCCGCTATATGGTAGTGCCTTGCAAACATTAACATATAGCGTAATTTGCCTATGCGATAATAATGTTAATAATTATGTTTGCATTAATAGTTTTCATAAGATGTTTATATTTTAACACAACTATATTTTAGTGTCAATAAATTTTAATGAATTTATAAAATAAAAAAGCACTTATAATTTTAAGTGCTTATTTAGTTAAAGTGTCTTGATTAAATTTTCCGTTTCTTACCATATTTAAAATATCTTTTATATGTTCTTCCAAATCTTCTCTTTTAATAGCTCCCTTTTCAACAGGTTTAAGCAATAATCCGTTTAACATTTCTTCAACGCTAAATAATACAGGCTTTTCAAGTCCATCGTGAGCCAAGATGTAAACCTTGCCGGTGAATTCAATATGGCGGTGAAGCGGTGAAAGTCCTTCAGTGTATTTATCTACCACATTTTCACTTCGGTCTTCGTTCCAAAAGTTACGTATAACTAATTTGCCATTTTTAATCGCTGCAATAATAGTGTCTGGGCAATTGGGGTTAGATATAATTAGTGTTTCAAACGGGTCTAGTACTTCTAAATTTTGTTTTGCTACCATAACGTTCTCCTACACACTAAATTCATCTTCCATTAAAAATGGACGACCTTCAACAATATCAAAGTTTTGTGCTATTTTGGACACATCACCTTTCATATCTTCCACAATACTATCACAATCGGTGTCAAGTAGGTCAACAACATTTAATGTGTCGCCACACTCTTCAATGCAAATAGGCACGTTTGCATCTTTATCAGATTTGGCGCGCAAATAAATTTCATCTTCAAATTCTACAATACAAATTTGCTTATTGTTTTCAACCGAATATCCTTTATTAAAAGCAACTCGCTCTGCAGGCATATCTTCATAAAGTACAAAATTTAAAGCATTGTTGTAAATTTGAGCAGAGACAACATCTTTTACATTTTCACCTTTAATAACCACAAAGTCGTTATTAGAAATCAATACAATTTTATCTTTTTCCATATATACTCCTTATCTATTAAATGGTGAATTGAAGCCTTTAGCATCTTCCACGACATTCTCAATAACTCTTTCCAACCTTTGCTTATGAGCTGTTAATTCATTTATAGCAGTGGCCAAGTCCATTGCCTGATAATCATCAATAGCGAAGTGATATGCTGAATCTAATCTGCATAATACGGTGTCTATTGATTTGATTTCCTTTTCTAGAATATGTGCTATTTGTTGTTTATCCATAATCTCCTCCTTATTTGTTTAATTCAGCATTGCTATAGCAATCTGTGTTGTTGATTGGTGTGTTGTCAATATTTTTTGTTACGCAGGTTATTGTTGGCGAATTTTCTTTAGCACAATCATCATTATGTTCATGTGAGGTGGCGGTTTCTACCATTTTCTTGATATAGCGAGCAGGCTGTTCCCAAGATATGTTTGCCTTCAATTCCTCTAAATCTGCCTTTAATTTTTTCATATTCTTTATAGCGTGTTGAATAGAATTGTAATCTGCTCCAGTTGATGTTTCAATAAGGCCCAATTCCTTAATTGATTGACTGATTAGCTTTAAATCATTATCAATAGTTTTAATAGTGTTGTCGTAGTCCATAATTTTCTCCTTAATTTAAATATACCACAATTTAAAGATTTGTCAAGATGTATGATTAAAATAAAAAACACTTTTACTATTTTCAAAGTGTTTTATCAGTATTCTTTTGTTTGTAATGTCTTAATAAATCTGCACGCAAGCTAAGCAGGTGGTGCTGAACATTCCATAATTTTGAAATATTATTTGAGATAATATCCTTTCCATTAGGCGAGGGGAAGTCACTTTTAAGCAAATAATTTAATATGTCAATAGAGTGGTCGATTTGCTGTATATCAAAATCCAAATTTTTAATAGTTTCATCAATATTCATATAATTCTCCACTAAAATATATGAAATAAAACTGTAAAATATTACATAATACAAAGGTTAAAACAAAAAAGATATGAAGGCATCATATCTTTTTTATAAATTAATCTATAATAAGCAAATTTGTTTGCGACTTAATATTTTTATTTTCAGGCGTTAGCCTTAGATATTTTACAATTCCCAATCAATTGGTGTTACGCCATTTTCAACAAGGAAGGAATTGCATTTGCTAAAATGCTTGCAACCAAAGAAGCCGTTGTAAGCACTTAATGGGCTAGGGTGAGCGGAGGTTAGTATTAAATGATTAGGGTTGTTAAGTATTTCCATAAAGCCCTTTGCGTGTCCGCCCCAAAGCATAAATACAATAGGTTGGTTAAGTTGGTTTATAATCTTTACAATCTCTTTAGTAATAGTTTGCCAACCGCACTTAGAGTGTGATGTTGGTTGACCTTGCACTACTGTAAGTGAGGTGTTAAGTAGCAACACGCCTTGCTTAGCCCAGTTATCTAGTTGAGTTTTGCCACTCATACGAATACCTAAATCACTGCTAATTTCCTTAAAAATGTTGGTAAGCGATGGTTGTGGTGTGCCATTAGCACAACTAAATGCTAACCCGTCTGCTTGACCATAGGTGTGATAAGGATCCTGACCAATAATTACAACCTTAACCTTATCTAGTGGGACATAATTTAAACTATTAAAAATCTTTTCCTTAGGAGGAAACACTGTTTTGGTGGCATATTCTTGGTTAATGAAAGTAAACAACTGCTTTTTGAACTCAATATCTACCGCTTGACTTAATTTTTCGCTCCAATTTTTATCTAAAACGTAACTCATAATAAAATACTATCATATAAAAACGAGTTTGTCAAAAAGTTTAACTAACAAACTCATCAAAATCCATATTTTCCTTTACTTTTTCATCTAAAAGGTTCCAAATATGCGTTTTATATATTTCATTTAATTTTTTTGCTTTGGCTTGATTTTCTTCTGATAAAAAATCACATAAAGCCTTAAATGTTAAGCTATTATTGTTGCAATCCAAACAATTAAGCTCTAAAAAGTCGGGCAATCTAACAATAATACTTTTAATATTAGATTTAGCAAGTTTATCAACATCAATTGAAACGCTTGACCTTTCTAATTCGTCCTCCAATTCAAATTGGCTAAAATCAAGGCTATCATAATCTATAGGTATTTCATTATCAAATTCATTCATACCGACATTATAAAGTAAAATTTACCTAAAGTCAAGCGTTTCACCAAAGTTTACTTTGGTTATTCTGAATAATTATTCATATTATTCTAAAAATAAGGAGTAATTATGAACATTTCAACTGCAACAGCAAAGAGGATTAGCCAACTTTTAAAGGAAAAAGATTTTACTCAATATCGTTTGGCAAAGGAAACTTGTATTAGTGGACAAGCCTTAAGAGATATTTTACACTTTAGGACTAAAGACATAAATTCAAGCACTGTGTTTTTAATTGCAAGCGCGTTTGGCTTAACTATGCAAGAATTTTATAATTCACCATTGTTTGATCCTAGCAATATTGATGCCTAGGGGATATACGATATTAAGTAATATCTTTTTTCCGCTTTAATATATTTTTTAACATTCCAAAAGGCGCGGAATATATTTTAAACATTTGTAGTAACATTAAAGTTAATACCATACTTAATCCGCCACCAATTACTCCTGCAATAAATGCTGGTAAGAAGTGGTAAAGAATGTTAGATACGAAGTGACCAATTAATGATGTTGGAACAAGTATGACTGCGTATTTAAACAAGTCTAACAATATCTTATAACTAAGTTGTGGTATTGCTTTTTTGATTGTTCTAAAGTTTAATATTGAAGTAATACACATTAATGCAAAAAAACCAACAATCACAGCGTTTATTTTAACCATTGGGGTAAACACAAATAGGCATATAAACATTACCGCTGAACCTATTAGATAGTTTATAAATGACTTGCCTTCTAAGCTAAGTGCATTTAATATGCTACTGGTGATATTAGATAGTACTATCGGCAAGATACACACAGCCGATAACTGAAGATATATACCTGCTTGAATATTATCAAACAATACTACGCCTATAAGGTCGCCACAGGCCAAAAATAGCGGTATTATTAGCATTGATAGGAATAATGATGCGTTAAGTGAATTTTCAATATTAGATGATATTTCATCATACTTATTGCTTACCTTTAGCGTAGATATTTTAGGCACTAACACCATACTTAGTGAGCCAACAATTGATAGTGGTGCAAACAGTATTGGAAAGGTCATACCCATAAGTACACCATATTGACTAATGGCTTGGCTAGACGTGTAGCCAATATTAACCAGTAGCATAGGAATAAGTGTTGCGGTGGCGGGCTGGATTAGGCTAGATGCAATTCTAACAGCGGTGATAGGGGAAGAGCTTTTAATTAGATATTTATAGTGTCCTTTACTAAACTTTAATCTTCCGCCGTCAATAAAGTATATGATGGCAACTAAAGTGGCTGAAATTAAGCAAGTGATTGAAAATGCTTTTGCGGTTATACGCGTAGAAGTAAACATATCAGTGACAGAGTATAACATTATGAACGTAAGTATCAATCTAACCACTTGTTCAATAAGTTCGGTAAAACTTACCCAAAAGAATGAGTTTTTGCCCCACAAAGCCCCGCGAAATACGGCATATACTGCACTAAATATAATGGCTGGGCACATAAGCAACATCAATTCAACTACAAGTGTATTGCCTATAAAACTTGCAAATACATCTTGAAAAAGAAATATAATCAAACTTGATGCAAGGCCTATCATTAAAGCAATTGTGGTGGCGGATGTTACACAAGAATTTTTGTTATCATACATATTGGAGTGTTCATATTCAGCGCATTTTTTAGCGGTGACCAAAGGTAGTCCACTGGCAACTAATGTCATAAATATACCCATTATTGAAGCGGCGATTTGATACACGCCTAAACCTTCCGCGCCTAGTTTGCGCGATAAAAATATGCGAAAAACAAAGCCAAATACGCGGGTTATTACTGAAAAAATTGTTA
>JAZUAB010000086.1:0-11995 GCA_045637745.1 Candidatus Onthoplasma sp.
AATAATATAGTATTTAGTGCCTTAAACCAAATATATGTATAGGTTTAATGTACAATAATTTAACTATTTAATATATCTATTTGCAGAGATGGTCGAGTGGTTTGCGTCAAAGTCTGCGCTAAGGTTAATTTGCTAATGGCAAATGTAACACTTACGCTTGACGTCTCCTTTTCCCTTCAAAGCATATGCTTTGCGGGAGCCCTGAATGGTGCCTTAAACCAAATACAGTTTGTAGGTTTAATGTACTATAATTTAACTATTAAATATATCTATTTGCAGAGATGGTCGAGTGGTTTAAGGCACACGCTTGGAAAGCGTGCGAGGTGCAAGCCTCCGCAGGTTCGAATCCTGTTCTCTGCGCCACAAGGGAACTATGCACACCCAAACAAAAAAACAGGTGTGTATTTTTTTACAAGATTGTTTTGGAATTTGTTTTAAAATATGATATAATAAAATTATAAAGGAGAATAAATATGGATATGTGGGAAAAACTTTGTGAAGAAGCAAAAAAGCAATATCACCCAGAAGAACTATCGCCATTTATATCTGCACATCATGTTGCTTGTGCATTGGAGGCTGAGAATGGAAATATATATTCTGGTTTTTGTATTGAAGGCGCCAGTGGGGTTATTGCATTATGTGCTGAAAGGGTCGCGGCATTAAATATGTATTTACAATCTGGACAGGTGGTAGTTAAAAAACTAGTATGTTATGCTGATGGGGCTCCCGACGGAACTATTGGGTGGACTCCGTGCGGAGCATGTAGAGAGTTTTTTATGCAACTTTCAGAAAAAAATAAAGATATGGAAATTCTGATTGACATCAACACTAGAAAAACAGTTAAATTAATTGACATCATTCAAGACTGGTGGGGATGGGATAGATATAATTCAGGGCGTGTATAAAAACACGAATTCTTCGCCAGCATATTGAAATTTTAATCAGCTAAATAAATTAAAAAAAGTTGTCAAAAAGTGTTGACAACCTTTTTTATTTGGTATATAATTTGATTAAAGGTCAAAGAAAGTCAAACTTTTAAAATCCAATTAATATTGATGGAATTTAAAGTTAATGCAAGTTGGAATTTAATTTGAACATAATAAAATGTAATAAAAGGAGGTAGTATGGCAAGTCGTAGTGATATAATTGAGCAGTTTATATTAAATACATTGGCAAGTGAACCATTTATTGAACTTAGCCGCAATGATTTGGCTAAATTTTTTGCATGCGCGCCAAGTCAAATCAACTATGTGCTTAACACTCGCTTTACTTTAAATAATGGCTATGTGATTGAGAGTGTGCGTGGCGGGGCTGGGTTTATTAAGGTGATTAAACTAAATGATAATAGATCAAACCTACAAAATCTATTAGATATATGCACCAGACCGCTAAATATTATTGAAGGCAATCAGATATTAGACAATTTGTTATCACGCAAGATGATTTCGGCGGGGGAAAATCAAATGCTGAAATGTGCAATTTCGACAAAAGCGCTGAATAATCCACTAAATATGGAAGAAATGCTAAGAGCAAATATATTAAAACAAGTTATAATAGAAATAATGAAAAGGAGTTAATTATGCTGTGTGATAAATGTAAAAAATATGAAGCGTGTTATCATTCTACGCTAATTGTTAATGGTGAAAGCAAAAGTACTCATCTTTGTGAAAAATGTGCGCAAAAGGAAGGAGTGTTGAATAGAGGTTACAGTTCGATTTTTGACGAATTTAGAACGCTTACTAATTTTTTGGGGTTTGACGATTTTGAAGACAGAATCTGTCCTACTTGCAATTCAAGTTTGAGACAATTTAAGCGAACTGGATTGTTAGGATGTGCAAATTGCTATAATGTGTTTGAAGATGAAATTGAAGATATAATCAAACGTATTCAACCTAGTATTGAAAATAAGGTTGACAACATTTCATTTAATGTAGAGAGTAAGAAAGAAGAACTAAGCAAAGAACAAACTTTGGTTAAACTAAAAGCTGATTTGCAAAAAGCAATTCAAGAAGAGCGATATGAAGATGCGGGAGTTATTAATAAGCAAATCAAATCTTTGACTAAGGAGTTGCAGGGTGAATAATATTATTTGGACAAAAGTTAAGTTCGAGCGTAATCTAAAAGATGTGTTATTTACACATAAAATGTCAGAGCTTGAGCAAGATAACGCGTTAAAGTTGTGTTTGGATGCTGTTGAAGCTTGCGGACTAAAGGGCGAGTCGATTAGCAATATTAGTGAACAAACTGTAAACAATTTGTTTGGGAATGGAATGATTGAAAAGACGTTTTTAAATAATTCAAACATAAAGGGTTATGCATCTAACAAAAAAGTCGCGGTGCAAATTAATGGCAAAAGTCATATTGAAATATTTGGCAAAAGTGATGACATATATTCAGCGTACAATGAGGCTAAAAAGATTGACAAAAAACTATGTAATAAGCTAACATTTTCATATAGTGATAAATATGGATTTTTAAATCCTGGCATTGACAGGGTTGGATGCGGAATGGAGATTAGCGCGTTAATATTGTTGCCAGCATTGAGCGCTATTGGAGCGGTTAAAAGTTTGCCAAAATCTATTGAAAAGTTGATGTTTAAAATTGAGACCGTAGATGAAACTTGTAACCTATATCTAATTAAATCTGGAGCAAATTTGGGCTATACTGAAAAACAAATTTGTGAACTTACTAAATCATATCTTGACAACATTATTAAGTGTGAAATTGAAGCAAGCAAAACATTAACAAAAGATGCTGATGGGGTGCTAGATAAATGTGAGCGCGCAATTGCAATAATTAATCATTGTATTAAAATTGGCGTTACTGAATTGTTAGATTTGATCGGGGAAATATTGGTTGCTATCAACGGTGGTGTCAAACACTTGCAAGACGCTGATAGTATTAAAAAATTAATTAATTGTATAAATAATAATTTGGACGAAAAATCGCTAGCAAAAATAATTAAAAATAATTTAAATTAAAAAATAATTCAAAAAAAATAATAAAAATGCCTTAAAATAAGTATTTTAAAAAATAATTAATTAAATTAAAATAATTTTACAATAATTAAAAGGAGAAAATATTATGATATATAATTTGACAGATTTGGCCAATAAAAGTATTCAATATGCTCAATCGTGCGCACGCAAGTATGGCAACCAAATTGGCACTGAGCACTTGTTATACGGACTAACCAAGGTGGATTGTCAAGCCAATAAATTGCTAAAAAGCTATAAATTGACAACCTCAATTATGGAACAGATTTTGGATAATATGGGGTCGGGATTTGGTACAAGTTCAAACGACTTTTCGCCACGCGCAAAAGAGATGTTTATGATTGCCAATGAAGTTGCAAAACGATTTGGCAGTTCATACATCAGCACTGAACATATGTTGATATCATTGTTGTCGCAAAACGACAGTTATGCTATTCAAATTTTGGCTGGGGCATTAAAACTTAATGTGTATGAAATGCGTAATAAAATTATTACATTGTTGTCAACCAAGCAAGCCAACAATCAAAGCGGATTTAATGATGAAGGGTTTGTGCGCGTGGGCAAACTTAATAAAGAGTCGGATGAAGATTTTGCCCCGCCAACTGAAGTGGTTACGAGTGAATTAAGTGACGAGCTATTGCAGATGGGTAGCGATATTACCGTGCGCGTTAAGCAAGGCAAAATTGACCCAATTATTGGTCGTGACGCTGAGATTGAACGAGTAATTGAAATATTGTGTCGCAAAACAAAAAACAATCCAGTGTTAATTGGCGAGGCGGGTGTTGGTAAGTCGGCGATAGTGGAAGGGCTTGCTCAGCGAATCGTTAGTGGCGATGTGCCAGAAATATTGAAGGGCAAAACAATATATAGCCTTGACGTTGGCGGGTTGATGGCCGGGACTAAATATCGTGGTTCAATGGAAGAAAAACTTAAGAACGCGATTGAAACCATCATGAGCAGTAAAAATATAATTGTGTTTATTGATGAAATCCACACATTAGCACAAGCGGGCAGTGAAAAAGGCGAAACTTCACCAGCAGATATGATTAAACCATATCTAGCACGCGGTGAGATGCAAACCATTGGCGCAACTACTACAGACGAATATCGCAAATATATTGAACAGGACAAGGCTTTGGAACGTAGATTTCAACCTATTATGGTAAATCCGCCATCAGTGGATGACACAATTGCAATACTTAAAGGCTTGCGCGATAGTTATGAGGCTTTCCACAAGGTTAAGATTAGCGACCAAGCAATTATATCTGCAGTGAAATTGTCAGATAAATATATATTAGATAGAAGTTTGCCCGATAAGGCAATTGACCTGATTGACGAAGCGTCATCACGCGCTAAGGTTAAAAACAATTATTCAAGCACACAAGAGCGTGAGTTGAAAGAACAACTTAATAAACTTAATGCAAATAAAGAAGATGCTGTAAATCAAGAGGACTTTGAAAAGGCAAGCAAATTGCGCGATGAGATTGCTGAAGTTAAAAAGCAACTGGAAGAACTTAAAAACACTCCGTCTACAAAGCCTGAAACACCAGCAGAAATTGGTGAAGATGAGATTGCGGAAGTTGTAAGTAAATGGACAGGAATACCTATCACTAAAGTAACTGAAGGAGAAAGCGAAAAGCTCTTAAGGCTTGAACAAACATTGGGTGAACGTGTAAAAGGCCAAGATGATGCAATTAGTGCTGTGGCAAAGGCTATTAGGCGTGGCAGAATTGGCATGCGTGATGCTAAACGTCCTATAGGAAGTTTCTTATTCCTAGGTAGCACGGGTGTTGGTAAAACAGAATTATGTAAAGCTTTGGCGAATGCGTTGTTTGATAGTGATGACAAGATGATTAGGCTTGATATGAGCGAATATATGGAAGCTCATAGCGTGTCTAAGTTGATTGGCTCGCCACCGGGCTATGTTGGATTTGATGACGGCGGGCAGTTGACCGAGCAAGTTAGACGCAAGCCGTATAGCGTTGTATTATTAGATGAAATTGAAAAGGCTCATCCAGATGTGTTTAATATGTTACTACAAATATTGGAAGATGGGCGACTAACCGATAGTCACGGACGCGTGGTAAGCTTTAAAAATACTGTTATAGTGCTAACATCAAATGTTGGTAGCGACAAGCTTAATGGCAACAGGGTTGAACTTGGTTTTGGCGATAAAGATAGCAGTATGGATGTAAAACAACTTGCACTTAATGAACTTAAAAAATATTTCCGTCCAGAATTAATCAATCGTATTGATAACATTATCGTATTCAACAAACTTGGCGAAGATGTGGTGGCGGAGATTGCTAAAAATATGCTTGCTGAGTTAAACAAAAATTTAAAAGATAAGAACATTGAGTTGAAGTTTAGTGCAAGCACATTAAAGTATTTAATAAAGAATGGCACTAATGCAGATTATGGTGCAAGGCCATTACGTAGATTGATTACGACGGCCATTGAAGACGAGCTTGCAGATATGTATTTGCGTGGCGAGATTAAAGATGGTAATACCATTATGGTTGATTGCAAGAACAATAAATTACAATTCTTGGTCAAATAGTTATAAAAAGGAGAGATAAAATTGTGGTTTTATCTCTTTTTAAACATAAAATTTATTAATTTGATTGACAAATTTCGCAAAATGTAGTATATAATAATCATAGAAAGGGAGGACATATTATGATACAAATTAAATTTCCAGGAACTAGTACTGGTGTAGAAACCGATAAAAAGGTTCAGGCTGCGGTAACCAAATTTCAAACTAAGGCCAATAAATATAACGGAGAGTTATCAATTGAAGCAAAATACAAGGCAACTCACGATGCATATTGCAAAATATCTGGTACAGGATTAAAATCTCCTGTTGTAACTGCTGACAAGACTGTTGGCGGTGCAGTTAATAAAGGTTTAGGCAAAGTATTTGATATTTTATCTAATCAAAAGCAAACTGTTAAAGACAAAAAGGAACACGCGAACAAAAAAGTAAAAGCAAGCGCGGTTGAAGAAGAAGTTCAGGACGAAGAATTTGGACTATAATATGAAAGCAAGGCAAATAAGCCTTGCTTTTTGTATGGTTTATTAGCTTATTATGGAAGCAAAAGCATACAATAACATATTAATTATTCAAATTAGCGCAAAAACGTTTGCCCAAAATAGTAAAATTTGTTAAAATCTTAGTGTGTATTATAATTTAATGAAATAAGGAGATTTTTATGGCTACTTTTACAGAAAATAACATAGAGATGTTTATGGACTCATTAGCGAAAGATGCTGAAAATTTAGAATTGGCATCACGAGAGCAACTTAACGACGAAAATATAATTCATCAAGCGGCACAGGCAAGAGAAAATAGTCACTTGGCATTAAAATATGCTTCAGATAGATTGAAGTATGATGAAAGATTTGTCAAACAAGTTCTTGCTTTTAATGGTCTTGGATTGCAATTTTTGCCTAAAGAGATGCGCGGCAATCCGGAAATTGTAAAGAGGGCGGTTGAAAATAATGTGAAAGCTATAATTTGGGCTGATATTAGCATATTAAAGGATGCTAGATTTATGAATGAAATAAATAGACATTGTTTTTCTCAAAGTAAGGAAAGTTTGTTGGAAACCATAGGTTCAAACGCTGAGGTCTTAAAAGACGCCGAAATGGTTAAAGTGATGATGAATTCATTAGACCCACGTAGTGAAAATGATAAGAAAAAATTGTTAGACTGTTCTAAGCAAATTGCTAATCACCATAGTGATAATGTGGAAATTATGTCTAGACTGGTTGATGTTGATTTCGAAAATGTTAAATTTGCTAGTGATAAGTTGAAAACAACAACTTTGAAATCTGCCAATGATAAATTGGAGGCACTTGAAGGATTAAAAAATGGCGAAAAACGTTTAAAAGATTTAGATAAAGGTTGTTTTGCGGATAGAGAATTTTTTCATAAGGTTAAGCAATCGTATGATGATAGAATAAAAGAGATTGCCAAAGGTGGGGAAAAAATTGATGGACTTAAGGAAATCGTAAAGTTGGCTAGAATGTGGGCATATATGGCAAAAGCAAAACGAACAAAGGAAGTTTCACAACAAATCGAGCGCGAAAATGATATTAGAAACAAAGTTGAAGGTTATGTGAATTCATTACAAAATGAAAATGAGGCTGAAGAAGGCTTAAACAAAGTATAAAGGTACTGTATATAGAAAGGTCTACCCCAATGGGCGGACTTTTTTGTAAAAGTTTTTTTGAAAATTTTGTAAAAAGTGTTGACATTTTGGTTTGGGTGTGATAGAATATGGTTGTTTAAGTAGGAGTGCCACTTCTCACCCGGGAGCATTATGTTGAGCGAACGTGGTTTTAAAAATTGATTATAATTTTTATTGAGTAGTGGGTTCTTTTACGTAAAGAAACCATTTTTTTATGGTACGGAGGTTTATTATAAAAGAGTCAGCAAGAAACGAGCAAATTGTTGAAGCTCAAGTTCGCTTAATTGGACCTGAAGGGGAACAGTTGGGCATTGTTAGCAGTGTTGAGGCTAATGCCAAGGCACAAGAATACGGCTTAGACCTAGTAATGATTGCACCTGATGCGAAGCCACCAGTATGCAAGATTATGGATTATGGCAAACATAAATTTGACCAGTTGAAAAAGCTTAAGGATCAAAAGAAAGCTCAAAAAACTGCTAAATTAAAGGAAATGTCATTATCTATGACCATTGGCGACCACGATTTGCAAACCAAGGCAAATCAAGTTAGCAAATTTTTGCAAGATGGTAGCAAGGTTAAGGTTAATATCCGTATGAGCGGACGTCAAATGGCTAGACCACAACAAGGAATTGAGATTATGGAAAAGTTTGCCGATATTCTTAAGGAGTATGGCTCTATGGATAAGAAACCAGAAGTTACTGGAAGAAATATCTTTATGTATTTGATACCTATTAAAAAATAAAATATATTTTAAATTATATTAAGGGAGAAACTATTATGCCAAAAATTAAAACAAGAAAAGCAGCAGCTAAGCGTTTTACAGTTAACTCAAATGGAACTATTAAACACGCTCACTGCAACAAAAATCATATCTTAGCTAAGAAAACTAGAAAAAGAAAAAGATATTTACGTTCAACTGGCTATGTAAACAAGTCAGATGCTAAAAACGTAAAAGCTATGCTAGGACAAAAGTAGGAGGTAAGTTATGAGAATTAAAAGAAGTGTAAACGCTCTAAAGAAAAGAAGAGCTATTTTAAAACAAGCTAAAGGTTATCGTGGTGCTAAGAGCAAATTATACCGTGTTGCTCGTCAAGCAGTTATGAAATCTGGTCAATACGCTTATGTTGGTCGTAAGTTAAAGAAAAGAGATATGCGCAGTTTATGGATTGTACGTATCAATGCTGGATGCCGTGCTAACGGAATTAGTTATAGCGTGTTCATTAACGGACTAAAGAAGAATAATATTAACCTTAACCGTAAGGTTTTGGCTGATATGGCAGTTAATGATGTTGCAAGTTTTAACAAACTTTGCGATATGGTTAAAGGCTAATAAGCGAATTTGCAAATTTCGACAATAAATACCACAAATCTTTAAAATTAGTGGTATTTTTTTGTCACAAAATCATATATTGGATTATATAATAAAAGATGCAAACAAAAATGTTAAAAATTTAGATTAAAAGGAGAAAATTTATGAAGAGATTTATTGAAGAGTTGATTGAAAAAAATGAACTTTTATACGCTGGCAATATTGCATATGCCAATGTTCAAACTGAAAATAGTTTGCTTCGCCAAATGATTGAAGGCTATGAATATCCTGCATATTCACATAAAATAATTTCTGGTAGCACTAAGCCTGTTAAGCAATACGAAAACAAATACTGGCAACGTGTTCCAGCTTTAGATATCGTTGAAGATGAAGCTATCGCAGTTAGATAATTCTAATCGGGTTTTTCACACCCGATTTTTATATGTCAAAATGTATATCGACATAACAAAAAATAAAAAATAGGGGTATTGCACAATGTGCAATTTTTTTATAATCATTATTTGTATTGCTTGACTAATTTATAGAGCATATGTATAATAAAAATATAAAGTGAAGTAGGATTATTAAATGAAAAAATTAACTAATGCTGAAATTAAAATGATTAAGAAATTAAAAGATAAAAAGTATCGTAAAGAGTGCGGACTATTTTTAGTTGAAGGGGCAAAACTTTGCGAGGAAGTATTGAATTCAAACTATGAAATCGAACTTACAATCACTAGCAATGAATTTAAGTATAACGATTATCCAAATGTTGCCGTTGTAGATTATGATGTGATTAAGTTAATAAGTACTACAACTACACCGCAAGATATTATATGTGTGGTAAACATACCGCGTCAAGAGTATGGCGTGCCAAAAGGAAACAGTTTGATTTTGGATGGACTGCAGGATCCTGGCAATATTGGGACACTTATTCGTAGTGCAATGGCATTTGGATTTGAGGACATATACTTTATTGATTGCCCAGATATTTATGGCGAAAAAGTCGTGCGAGGTTCAATGGGTGGAATATTTAAGGTTAATGCGCACCTGGTTGGTAGAGATGAATTAATTGCTAAAAAGGCTGAAATATGCGATATTTTGCTATCTACAACATTAAATGGCGAACAATTAGGTCAAAATTATTTGCCAAACAAGCGCATTGGTGTTATAATTGGTAATGAAGGTGACGGTGTTAGTGACCAACTTGTTGAGGCTAGTGATTTAAGTGTTAAATTGCCTATGACGGACAAGGTGGAAAGTTTGAATGCGGGCGTTGCTGGTAGTATTATGATGTATGAAATATTTAAAGGAGAATTATAATGTCAGGACATAGTAAATGGAATAATATTAAAGGTAGAAAGGAAAAGTCAGACGCACAACGCGCTAAGATGTTTACAATGCTTGGACGTCAAATTATGGTAGCGATGGCTGGTGGTAGCGATCCAGACAGCAACCCAAGTCTAAAGAATGCTATTCAAAAGGCTAAACAAAACAATATGCCTAATGATAAAATTAAGGCATTGTTAGATAAGAGCAATAAGGATACTTCTAACTATACTGAAAGTACATATGAGGGTTATGGTGTTGGCGGTGTTGCGGTTGTTGTTAAATGCTTGACTGACAACAAAAATCGTACCATTTCGGATGTACGCCATGCATTTGATAAGTTCGGTGGAAGTCTTGGTGCAACTGATAGTGTAACCTATATGTTTGAAAATAAGGGTGTAGTAGTTCTTGAAAAGACTGCAGATTTTGATGCTGATAAGGCTATGGAATTGGCGTTAGAGGTTGAGGCATTGGATTGCGAAGATGATGAAGTATTTACAGTATATACTGAGCCCACTGCTAGCGAGGTTAACCGTGTTGGTGGCGCGTTTAGTGAGGCTGGCTATACAGTGTTGTCATCGGAAGTTGAGATGATACCTCAAAACTATATAGCATTGGATGAACATCAACGTGAAACATTTGAAAAAATGTTGGCTAAACTTGATGAAAGTGATGATGTGCAAGAAGTTATACACAATTTACAAGAAGATTAATTAATAGGGGAAACATAATGGGCAAAACACAAGACAAGTTTTTAAAATTATTAGAATTATTAAATGGATGCAGAGAAAAGTTATATGCAACCTACAACCTTTTTGTTGCAAACTTGGAGCAAACCAAGTCTGACAAGGCTGAATTAGGCACAAAGTATGAACAATTGCTAGATTTACGTAATGAGGTTGTACAACTGACAACTTCAGGCAAGCCTGCCAAGATGAGAATATCAAAAGTACGTAAAGATGCAACCGCACTTAAAGGTGAATATGAGGAGAAGTATGCCAGTGTAGGTGCTGGTATGGCTGACGCTGAAAGTTGTCGTAAAACATATAAGCACGAAGTTGCTTTATGCTGTGATACGTTTAATAAACTTAAAGATAATGGTGTAGAAGAGCATATTACTAAGGGATATAAACAACAAGTTAAACTTGTTAAGCGTATTTTGGAAAAAATTGATACTGTAAAAGTAAGTTATAAGGCAATAAAAGAGGAAATTAAAACTCAATTAAAGATGTTCTTAGACTTGTTTGACAAGATAAATGAAGACGCTTTTGCGTTAAGTTAATTGTTTTGTGTTAAATTTTATATAAAAATAGATGTCATTCCAATTAAATGCATAGATAATGAAAATGTATTAATTTGGTATGACATTTTTAATAAAAGGGATTATTTATGAGAGTGTTAGGGATTGACCCTGGATATAATATTATAGGCTTTGGTGTAGTTGAAAGTAATGGTAATCAAGTAATTGATTATGGAGTAATTACTACCCCTAAAAATATGCCTATGAGTGAACGCCTGAAAGTGATTTTTGAGGCCACTAATGAGTTGATTGATAACTTTAAACCAGATGAAGTAGCGTTTGAAGAATTGTTTTTTAACAACAACCAAAAAACTGCTGTGCCAGTGGCTCAAGCACGCGGAGTGTTATTACTTGCCTGTAAGCTAAAAATGGACAATTTGTATGAATATACGCCACTTCAAATTAAGCAAGCATTAACTGGTGTTGGCCGTGCTGAAAAAAAGCAAGTGCAGTATATGGTTAAGTCAATACTGGGACTAGAGAGTATTCCACGTCCAGATGACGCTGCGGACGCACTGGCAGTCGCCCTTTGCCATATCCAAACCAATAGTGTACTTACTGATAATAGAGTATAAGGCGGAGTGTTCGCCGGCAGATAAGTTAATATGCCGAATTGTATTATTAGATATATTAATTTATTGAGTGCTGTGCAATGTTGTGGCGATAAGATTGCCTATGTAAGAATATTAGATGAAAACATATTTGCTAATTTACAAGTATGTTTTTTGTTTGCCTATTGACAAATTGCTGATTTATGATATAATTACAGCACAAAGGAAATGTTATGAGATTATTTGAAACTATTAAGAAAAATCATGAAGATAAGATACTTGCAAAAGCTAAAGCGATTGAAGAAGCAAGAATAAAA
>JAZUAB010000087.1:0-1086 GCA_045637745.1 Candidatus Onthoplasma sp.
AATGGAGAAGATAAGGTAAGTAATGAATTAGTTTATACTTTTAACCCTATATCAAACACAACACTAACAGCAAAGTGGCAAGCAAACACAAATACACCATACAAAGTAGAATACTATTTTGAAAATATAGAAGATAGCAATTACACAATTGATAATAGTTTAACTGAAAATTTAACTGGCACAACAGATACAACCGTTTCTATAACAGCCGATACTATTGAACATTTTACTTTTAACTCATATAAAAGCAATTTAAGTGGCAATTTAAATGGAAACGGTAGTTTAGTTCTAAAATTGTATTACACAAGAAATAAATATAGCCTTTTAAAAGATTCAAGTTTTAAAGGGGAAATAACAAATAGTGGTAGTTATAAATATGGCACAGAAATTACTTCTATCGCGAGCATATATTTAGGTTGTAATTTTGTTGGTTGGTATAGTGGGGAAACATTGCTTTCAACCGATACAACTTATACTTTCACTATTGATAAAGATATTGTTCCAAAAAGTGCAGTAAATGAAGAAATGGCTATATTTAGTTTTTCTTCTACCTTAACTACTTGTAAAATCACGGGATTAAAAGATAAAACCAAAACAGAAATTGTTATCCCTGACTATGTAACAGGCATAGGTGAAAGCGCGTTTAGTAATCGTGAATCTTTAACAGGGATAGTATTGCCAGCTAGCATTGAAAAGATTGATTATAATGCGTTTGCTTATTGTAAGTCATTAACAAAAGTAAATTATTTAGGGACGATAGATAGTTGGGTTCAAATTAATTTTTTAAATGATTATTCAAGTCCGCTATATTATGCTAAAAACTTATACATAAATAATCAATTAGTGACTAAAGCAAATATAACCACAGCAACAAAAATTAATGATTTTGCATTCTATAGGTGTTCTTCATTAACAAGCGTAGTTATCCCTAATAGTGTAGAAAGTATAGGGACTCATGCGTTCACTGGATGCTCATTAACAAGTGTAGACATACCAAACAGTGTGACAAGTATAGGGTCTTCTGCGTTCCATAGTTGCGGCTCATTAACAAGTATAGCTATACCAGATAGCGTGACAAGTATAGGT
>JAZUAB010000088.1:0-4395 GCA_045637745.1 Candidatus Onthoplasma sp.
TAAATTTATACTTGTTTTACACTTATTTTAAGCATTTTACTAATTATTTAATTAATTTTACATATTTTATTTTAATTATTAAAAAATATGCTAATTATTTTTTAGCATATTTTATTTTTATTTAATTAATATTTATTTTAATTCTTTCCCACACTTAGCACAATGCTTTGCATCTGGATTGTTTTTGTGGCCACATTCACATTTTACCAGGCCATCAATTTTGGCTCCGCAATTAGTGCAATGGTCTTCTTCGCCATTAATTTTGGTTCCGCACTTTTCACATTTATACACATTAACTGTACCCATCGCACTGTTGCCAACATCACTAACATTACCATCTTTTACATTAATCATTGATTTCGCTGTAGCCATCATCATAAATGAAACGTAACCAATAGGCAATCCAAATACAACCATTATTACAGCCAATACAATTCGCCAAGATTTTTGCCAAACACCAGCAACTAGCACGCCTTTAACAAATAGCCACACGCCACCTATTACAAGAGCCAGCGATACTAATGCTACAAACATTCCTAGTAGCATTAAATGACTTTTGTCATATCTTTTTTCTTGATAAGCATTTTTATCAATTTTTTTCATAATTTTCTCCTTAATAATATTTCACATTATATTTTATAACAATAGGAATATGCCTAAACCAACAACTCCTATTATGGCTATTATAAATAACATTAACGCCATTATCTGCAATGCCGAACGCGGAACCTTGCCCGCAAGCACTCCAGTTTGCCCATTCATAACATTTGTATATGATTTATTTTTATAATTAAAATTAATAAAATACACAGGCAACAACGCATAATTATACACAATATTTGAATACATAGGATTAATTGTAAGACTTACAATTGATGAATATTTTGAACGTATTGATTTTTCAATATCATTAAGCGCTTCTTTTTTCGCCACCTGTTCGGCATTCTCTACCGATTGATTGTAGTAGCCAACATTATACCCTTTAACAAAATCGTCATCATAATCATAACTTTCAGCAAAATTATACGGATATATTTCTGTAATCTCATCTTGACTAAGTTTATCACTTGCCTCCACAACAATATTGTCAAAAGATTTTTGAATCTTACCCGAAAAACTTTCATACTCGGTAACAGTTCTGCTTCTACCATCACTGCCTCGCACTGTTTTAGTTACACTTCGTGTTCCATTATACGTCGCCGTCACATCACACGCAAATGTGAACGAACTAATATACGTGGCGCCAATATCTGTTTTAGGCAAATTCTTCTTAAATGCTAATGGTAAAAATTTACGTTTTTTAATTCTGTTATAAAACTCACTTTTAGCGTCATTTTTAGCAATCTTAAACGGAATAACAATTTCAGGCATTAATCCAGGCAAGTCCTTTAATGGCATTAATGAACTGGTGTTGCAGTACTGACAATTGTTAGCTATATCAAATTTGTTAAATGTAATTTGAGCTCCGCACGTTCTACACTCATAAGATTTATTGCTTGAACTCCACTTATTTAATTTATTATCATCAGGGGTCCAACCTATTGGATGCTTTTGATACTCGTGTTTAAACTCAATATTATATACATTTCCACAATTTATGCACAATAAAGCCTTGTGTTTGGGGCTAAATTCAACACGTCCGCCACAATTTGAGCAAGAGTTAATTTCCATTAAACTTTTTCTCCACATTCTGGACAAAATTTAGTCGTGGCTTTCAATACTTTTCCACACTTGGAACAAGTCTTTTCCTTAACAAGTTTTTCACCGCAATTTGTACAGAATTTCATACCCTTTTGTACGGCTTCATTACACTTTGGGCACGTCTCAGTTTGGCTAGCACCACATTCGTGGCAGAATTTTACTCTATTACTAATAGAGGCTCCACACTTAATACATGCACGTTTTGGCTGTTCATCTTTAACATTAGACATTGAATTTGCAAATAGATTTCCCATAACATTGCCTGCGCCAAAACCAACGCCAAGACCAGCCATATTGCCACCATTTGGATTGTTAGCAGCATCGCGAATAGCTGTTGCTGATTGATATTGCGCATATGTGCCCATCTTATCGCCCAATATGCCAAGTTTACTACGCTCATCAAGTGCCTTTTCAACCTCTTCAGGAAGTGACAAGTTTTCAACTGTAACTTTGCATAACTTTAATCCAAGTTTAGCAAATTCAGGTTGTGAAACGCTAACAATATGATTGCCAATTTCCTTATAATTGGCAGCCAAGTCAAGCGCTGCAATTCCAGCTTCAGCAATTGCATCTGTAATATTAGATAATAGTATTGACTTACATTCAACCGACAAATCTTCCACGCGATAAATTGGGTTTGTACCAAATACCTCACGCATAAAAGTCTTGGCGTCATCAACCTTGTAACTAAATGTACCAAAACCGCGCAACCTTATTGTGCCAAAATCGGCATCACGCATCATAATAGGATTTTGCGTACCCCATTTTTGACCCATAAATTGTTTAGTATTAACAAAATACACCTCTGCCTTAATTCTGCTATCGAATCCCGTAGGCAATGATAATAGCTTGGTTAAAAATGGTATATTTTCGGTGTTCAATTTGTATGTGCCAGGTCCAAACACATCTGCAATCTGTCCCTTATGCACAAATACCGCCACTTGCGATTCACGTACAATAAGCGTTGAACTATTCATAATTTCTTCGCGCTTATCAACTGGATGGCGATATACTAACACATCTTTAGAACTATCTTTCCACTCCAAAACTGATAATAATTGTTTTTTACCAAAACTAAATAAACCCATAAATTTAATCTCCTTTTATTTTTTTGAGCATATTTTTCTTAAATTATATATCATTTTTATTAAAATTGTTGCCATACACAATTAATTTATGTCTTCCAATGCTTTTACCAGTTCAATAAATATGCCGTCGTAATATTTTTTGTCATTATCTACAAACATTTGATGAACTTTGGTTTTACCCTTTGACATAAAGTCTTTTATTCTGTCATCCTCATAAAACTTTGGATCAACCTTATCGTAATTAAAATTGTTACGATATAAATATGCTTGCAAATCCGCCTCCAACTTATCACAGGCCTTAGCAAATTTCGCTTCCTTGGTTTTACACTCTTCAAACTCGGCAATAATATTTAAAAATTCTTGTTTATTCACACAATTGTCAAATATTGTTTCAACGGCCTTTTTGCCATCTTCTTTTTTAGTCTTTTGCTTTTCAACATCAAAAAATGCAATATCTCCAATTATAATTTCCTCAACCTCGTGTAAGGCAAGCATGAGAGCAACTTTATATAAATCAATATCTTGATTGGTATTTGCACAAATACTTACTACTAGCATAAGCGTGCCGTAAACATGCTCGGCTATACTTTCAACCCTAACACCTTCAACTTGCCAATCAATCCAACCTTGTCGCAAAACATTTTTAAGCTTATTGGTTACGAAATATAAATCTAGTATTTTTTGAGCATCACTCATTAAAACATCACCTTTTCGCTAATATATTCAACAAGTTTATCAATAGGTAATCTAATTTGTTCCATACTATCACGCTCACGAATTGTAACCGTGTTATCTTCAAGTGTGTCAAAGTCAATTGTTACACAGAAAGGTGTTCCAATTTCATCTTGGCGACGATAACGTTTACCAATACTACCCGCCTCATCATAATTGCACATAAAGTATTTGTTAAGTTTTTTCAACACTTCGTGCGCTTTTTCACTCATATTCTTTTGAAGTGGTAGTACCGCCACCTTGTATGGAGCAATCGCTGGATGCAAGTGCATTACTACACGTGTGTCTCCCCCTTCCAACTCTTCTTCGTCATACGCCTCACACATTAAAGCCAAGGTAAGACGATCGGCACCAATTGAATATTCTACAACGTTTGGAGTATAACGCTCATTGGTAATAGGGTCTAGGTATTGCATACTCTTTCCACTATATTCCTCGTGACGACTTAAGTCCCAATCACTTCGGTGGTGGATACCATTAAGCTCTTGCCAACCAATAGGGAATTGATATTGAATATCACACGCCGCCTTGGCATAGTGTGCCAACTTGTCGTGGTCGTGATATCTCAAGTTTTCAGGCTTTAATCCTAAGTCTACCACAAAATCCCAAGCCAATTTCTTGTATTCCTCGTAATGCTCAAAAGCCTTTTCAGCCTTACAGAATAGTTGATGTTCCATTTGTTCAAATTCTACAGTTCTAAATAGGAAGTTGCCTGGTGTAATCTCGTTTCTAAAACTTTTACCAATTTGAGCAATACCAAAAGGAACTTTTGCACGTGCTGTACGTTGAACGTTAAGGAAGTTTACATATTCACCTTGTGCGGTTTCTGGACGAAGATAAACCACATCTTTATCCCCATCAACAGTACCACGAG
>JAZUAB010000089.1:0-2052 GCA_045637745.1 Candidatus Onthoplasma sp.
GTGGTGCGTTGAAAACGGCGTAAGCTACTTCTCAGTTGCTTCTGGTGGTGGTACTGGTAGAACCTTACACCCAGATAACATGGCTGCAGGTCCATCTTCTTATGGTATGACTGATACTATGGGTAGAATGCACAGCGATGCTCAATTTGCAGGTTCATCTTCAGTTCCAGCACACGTAGAAATGATGGGCTTAATCGGTATGGGTAACAACCCAATGGTTGGCGCTACCGTTGCATGTGCAGTTGCAGTTGAAGAATGCTTCAAGAAATAATTAATTATTTATAATAATTAAAAATAAAAAACCTTTTGTCAAACGACAAAAGGTTTTTTTATGCTTTGTTAATATTCGCTAACACCCACTAGATAATCAAGTGTGACGTTAAAATGCTTTGCAATAGCAACAAGTGTGGTAAGGTCTGGCTCAACCTTACCTGATTCAAGGTGAGAAATACGCCTTTGTGTGGTGTTTAACACCTTTGCTAAATCACTTTGCTTTAGATTAGCTTCTTTTCTTAATTGCTGTAATCTTTTTGAAAACAATATTATCATACAACTATTATAGACACAAATTGTCTAAAATACTTGACATAGACAATAATTGTCTATATAATTAAGTTGTATTGTAAAATGGAGGCTTTTATGAATAAAAGAATATTGGGGATTATATCGTTAGTATTTGTATTAACAGCATGTCTATTTGGTTTAGGTGCTTGTGCAGAGAAACCACATGCTCATGTTTTCAATAGGAAGTTTATATCTAAAGAATACGTTAAATCAGAAGTAACGTGTGAAGATGTGGCAGTATATTACTATTCTTGTTCCTGTGGAGAAAAGGGGACGGATACATTTGAATATGCTACAGCATTAGGGCATAATTATGAACATGGTATATGTAAAAACTGTCAAGCCATAAAATACTCGACGGGTTTAGAGTATAAACTCATTAATAATAATACAGAGTATGAAGTTACAGGTGGAGGGGTGTGTGATGATATTGAAGTTTCTATCCCTCAAATCTATCACGGAAAAAACGTAACAAGTATAGGTAATGATGCTTTTTATAATTGGACTTCATTAAAAAGTATAGAAATACCGAATACTATAAAAAGCATAGGAAGTTATGCATTTTATAATTGCAGTTTATTAACAAACATATCAATACCAAACACTGTAAAAAATGTAGGAGTTTATGCCTTTTATGGTTGTAGTTCATTAACAAGTATATCTATACCAAATAGTGTAACGGAGATAGGTTTTTCGGTGTTTAATGGTTGTAATTCATTGGAAAATATAACATTACCTTTTATTGGGGCGGCACGAAGTGGAACGGCTAACGAGTATTTTGGATTTATTTTTGGCGCAAACAAGTGTGGCGAGAATGATGTTTATGTTCCTAATTCACTTAAAAAAGTAACTATAACAAATGATGATAGTGTAAGCCAACAAGCTTTTTATGATTGTATTTCATTAACAAATATACAAATATTAAATGGTGCAAAAAGTATAGGTCATGATGCTTTTTATAATTGTAAATCATTAACCACTATAGAAATGCCAAGCAGTATAACAAGTATAGGGTCTTGGGCTTTATTTAATTGCAAATCATTAACCACTATAGAAATACCTAATAACGTAACAAGCATAGGTGATTCTGCGTTCTATTGGTGCACATCATTAACAAACGTAGTAATAGGAGATAGTGTAACAACTATAGGTAATTATGCGTTCGAAGATTGCAGATCATTAACAAGCGTAGAAATACCAGATAGCGTAACAACTATAGGCGATTCTGCGTTCAATGGTTGCTCATCACTTATAAACGTAACGTTTGCTAATAATAGCAAATTAGAAAGAATAGGAGACGTTGCGTTTTATAATTGCAAGTTGCTTACAAGCATAGAAATACCAAACAGCGTAACGAGTATAGGTGATAAAGCGTTCTACGAATGCGACTCATTGACAAGTGTAATGTTTGGAAAAAATAGCAAATTAATAAGTGTAGGTAATTATGCTTTCTCTAGTTGCGACTATCTTACAAGCATGGTAATGCCA
>JAZUAB010000090.1:0-7420 GCA_045637745.1 Candidatus Onthoplasma sp.
ATTGACGGTATTATCAGCAACAAAATCCATAATTTCCTCTGCAAGTATAATAGCAAAAAAACTTTTTTTTGACAAGGCATTTGCAATAATTTGTCAAAATATTATAAAACTTGATTGATTTATTGGCAATTGAATACCAAAACAAAATTAATTTGGCCAATAGTAGCAAATTTGTTGCTTTGCAGGCTTATGTTTTGATATAATGCAATTATAGGGTTATAAATATTACTTATACAAACTACACTCAATTACTTGATATAAGGGGGATGGAGTATGGACAATTTAGATTTAATTAAATTTAATAATGCTTGTGATGATTTTATGGCTGGCAAATATATATTAGCCAACATTAAGGTTAAAGCATTAATTAATAGTATTAATGATAGCGAAAAACTTACCGATGTGATTTCATCAACGCTAGATAATTTTGACTTTAACATTGGCTTTCGTTCAAGCGTTACATCTAGTGGGCTTGTGTTGCCAACTAATGATAAGGATGTGATAGCATATTGCTTTAATATACTATACAATTTAGATGTTGGGACAATCACATTTTTGGATTTTTTAACCAAGTATTTTGGCTCTGCAGAATTGAGCGGTGGTGAAGAGTTTAAATTGTTTGCCAACAAGATTGTTATGCCGTTTAAACAAGCAGTCAATCGTCAATATGCAAGCACTTATGAGATGACTGCAACAGATGATTATCAAAACAATGTATATCATAAGTTAAAAAATGTAGCCGAAGTCAATATTGATGCAATTGAAGATTTGCGCATAAAAGACATTGAAAAGGAAGAATTAAAGTTATTGTTAGAAGCGATGATTGAAGCTAGTGACAATAACAATAAAAAGTTGGTATATGCGACTATGGTTGGTTTGGAGTATTTTACAAAATACTGCAAACGTGCTAAGGACATTTATTTGCAACTAAAAGACTGTTTTGAAATAAATTAATATACAATACATACAATTGTAACTGTGGCAAGCCCTGTAAATAGGGCTTGCGTTATTTTTTGAATTATCATTGTGCGCTTGCTGATACCAATTTTGTTTAAAAATGCAGTGCTTTGAAGCATTATACATATACCAGAAAATGCTATCAGTATGGCAGAAATTATAATTTTAGTATAGATAGAAATATTACACGAACCAAGACCAATCAATCCGTTAGTAATTTCAATTATACCACATAATAGCGCATACACAGCACTATAATCACAATATAGAAAATTGCTAATTATAGTGGCAAGTGATGGCAAAATATTGGTTATTTTTAACAACTCAATTGTTACAGATGCGAACACAATGTAACCGCCAACTTGCAATATTGAAACTATACTATCATACATAATATCGTTAACGGTTGTTTTAGTAACTTGTGGTTGATTTGTATTTAAGGTTGTGTGTTTACCACGATATAGTAATCCATTAAGGAAACTGCCAATAATATGGCCGATAAGCAATATGTAGCCAATTTTAGCACTACGAAACACGCCTATACCAATAGTACCGACAATAAACATTGGACCTGATGTTGAGCAAAAACTAAACATTTTGGTAGCAGTAGATTTGTCTATAGCGCCCATTTCATAATAGTTGCTAATCATTTTGGCGCCAACAGGGTAGCCTGATAGCAAACTTAAGCAATATGTAAGCCCAGAATTATTTGCACGGAAAAATTTATATGTAAATTTATCAAGTAAGGGAATTGAGGTTTGATTAAGTGCGGTTATAATTCGTGTTAGAATAAAGAATGGAAACAGTGCTGGAACTACGTTTATAAGCCAAATTTTTAATCCATTTAAGCATGAATTCATACAACTATCGGGATTTATTATAAACACTGTAACTGCCAACAATAAAAGAATGGTGAATAAGGTTTTTGACTTGCTTTTTAACATATATTATATTATAAAATTTAATCGGTTTTTATGATATAACAAATAAAGTCTTGCTTAATGCATACAATAACTATAAATTTATTTTAAGGAGATATATAATGAAAAAACTTGCGCTTGTGTTAGGTGGCGGAGCATCTAAAGGGTATGCTCATATTGGAGTGCTGAAAGTATTGGAAGACAACAATATTATTCCAGATATTATAGTGGGAAATAGTATGGGTGCGGTTATTGGAGGGCTATATGCAAGAGGCAAAAATTATAAGCATTTAGAGAACGTTAGTTTGAAATTGACTAAACACAAAATAATGGATTTTAATCCATTTAATGCCATATTTTCATCTGGATTATTAAAGGGCAAAAAACTGCGAACAATTTTACATAACGAACTTGGAAACGCAACTCATAGTGACACAAAAATTCCTTTTGTTGCGGTGGCAACAGACATTAATCAAGGCAAACTTGAAGTGATGCAAACTGGATTTTTGGTAGATAATATTATGGCAAGCAGTGCAATACCTGGTATCTTTCCACTAATTCGTCAAGGCAACAAGGACTTGTGTGATGGAGGCTTGCTTAACAATGTGCCGGACGATGTGGCGAGAAAGTTGGCTAAAAATCATATTGTATTGTCAATTGATGTGATTGGAGAATATGGCGAGCAAGTAGAGCATAACAAAATTAAGATAATGGAACTTACAATTAATGCACTAACCCTTATGCAAACGCAAATTACTAAGTATAATGGCACTAGTAGTGATATTAGAATTAAAGTTAGCCAGCCAGATATTGCTCAAATGAGTTTTAGCAAAGGCGACATTGAAAAATCGATTAAATATGGCGAAGATGCTATGCAAAAAAATCTAAATAAACTAAAAAAATTGCTACAAGATTAAATTTTGTTGGTGTTTTGCTTTACAAATTTTTTCAAGTGGAGTATTATAGAGATATGGACATTATTAGTAGATTGTATGGCAAAGCCAAAGAAAAGCCAGGCAAAATCGTATTGCCTGAAGCTGTTTTAGATGAACGCGTTATGCAAGCGTGCAAAAAATTAGTTGAAGATAATATGTGTGAACTAGTTTTATTAGGTAAACGTGAGCAGTATCCTGATGTTATTAGGAATAGTGACAGCGTTCGTATAGTTAATCCTAGCAACTACGCTCGTAAGGACGAGATGGTTAAGTTGCTAATGGAAAAGCGCAAGAAAAGTAAACTTACACGTGAGGATGCTGTTGAGATGTTGCAGGATCCTAGATATTTTGCTACAATGTTGATAGAACTAGGCGAAGCGGATGGTATGGTGCTAGGAGCATATTACACATCAGCAGATGCACTACGTCCAGCACTGCAAATTATCAAGGGCAAGGAAGGACAGCGCGTTGTGGGCAGTATGCTTATGAATAGGGATGATTTTATTGAGCCTCATCTATACGCAGATGTTTCGCTTAATGAAAATCCTAATGATCAGCAATTGGCAGAAATTGGTGTTGCAGGTGCAAACTTTTATGAGCAAGTACTTAATCGTACCGCAAAAGTAGCGTTTTTGTCATATTCAACATTTGGTAGTGCCGATGGCGAATTGGTTGCCAAAGTGCGTAATGCTGCAAATATGGCTAAGGACAGCAAGTTTATTGTTGAGGGTGAAATGCAATTTGATGCAGCAATAACACCTGAAGTGGCTAAAACCAAGTGCCCTACATCTGCAATTAAAGGCAAGGCTAATGTGTTTGTTTTCCCTGATTTAAATGCGGGGAATATAGGCTACAAAATAGCTCAACGTGTAGGCGGATGTCAGGCTATTGGCCCTATTATGATTAACTTTAATCACCCTGTAAACGATTTATCTAGGGGATGTTCAGTAAAAGATATTTATGATACGGTAGTTATTACCAAATTACAAATCGAAGGAGAAAATTAATTTTTATGAAAATTTTAGTTATTAACGCGGGAAGCTCTTCCCTAAAAGCACAACTTATTGATAGTCAAACATCAAAAGTATATGCAAAATGTACTTGTGAACGCATTGGTCTTGATGCATCATTTATTAAGTTTGAAAGTGATAAGGGCAAAACAAAACTTGATTATGTTATGCGCGAACACACTGATGCAATCAAAGGTTTGATTGAATTGCTTTTAAGTGAAGAATATGGCTGTATTGCTAATATGAGCGAAATTGACGCTATTGGTCATCGTATGGTGCACGGTGGCGAAAAGTTCACTAAGTCAGTAGTGGTAGACGAAGCATTGATGAAAGTGCTAGAGGAAATGATACCTTTGGCTCCATTACATAATCCTGCAAATATTGTAGGTATTCGCGCGTGTATGGAAGCTATGCCTAATAAGAAAAACGTTGTAGTATTTGATACCGCTTTCCACGCAACAATGCCTAAAAAGGCATATATGTATGCCATTCCTTATGAAATGTACACCAATCACCAAGTTGGCCGTTATGGTTTCCACGGTAGTTCACACAGATATGTGTCTGAAAAACTAGGGGAGATGCTTGGCGGATTACAAGGCAAAAAGGTTATTTCTTGCCACTTAGGTAACGGTAGTAGTGTTACCGCTATCAAAGATGGCAAAAGCGTTGACACATCAATGGGCTACACTCCACTTGCTGGCGTTGTAATGGGCACTCGTTCAGGCGATATTGACCCAGCAATCGTACAACAAATTATGAAAATTAAGGGCTTTACTATTGATGAAGCAATGCAATATTTAAATAAGCAAAGTGGCCTTGTAGGTATCAATGGCGAAAGTAGCGATATGCGTGATATTGACGCAAAATGTGCTACTGAACCTAGATACAAACTATGCTTTGATATGTTGTGTTATAGTATCAAAAAGTACATTGGCTCATACACTGCTGCTATGGGCGGTGTGGATGCTATTATCTTTACAGGCGGTATTGGTGAAAACGACGAACTAGTACGTGCTGAAGTAATGCGTGATATGGAATATCTAGGTATTGACTTTGATTTTGATAAGAACAATACAATGCCTCGTGGCACAATCGAATGTATTACTAAGCCAGGCTCTAGAGTTCAAGTATATCGCATACCTACAGATGAGGAGTATATTATTGCTCGCGATACTGAAATGCTTGTAAGATAATATTAGATTATAAAAGAGAGTTTAAATAATTGTTAAACTTTCTTTTTTGCTACATAATAAATTTATAAAGTTTAGGATTAATTTTTCAAAAACAGTTGACAAAACAATATTTTTGGTGTACTATATATGCGTATTTATGGATTCGCTGTACAGGCGAAAATATTGTAGGAGGATAAAATGGCTGTACCAAAAAGAAAAGTTTCAAAGTCTAGACGTGATAAAAGAAAAGCTAATTGGAAAATCTCTGCTCCAGCAGTAGTTGATTGCCCACATTGCCACGAGAAGAAAGTTGCTCACCAAGTGTGCAAGAACTGCGGATACTATGATGGACAAGAAAGAATCGTAGTTGATAAAGAGAAAAAAGACTAATTATTAAAAAATTGAGGTTTAATCACCTCAATTTTTTATGCTTAAAATTATTTGACCTTTACGGCAATATAATATATAATAATTATTAGATTATAAATTTTAAGAGGTGTAGTATGAAAATAGTAGTTGATGCGTTTGGTGGGGATTACGCTCCACATGAGATAGTTTTGGGATGCATTCAGGCATTGCAGAATAATCCCGATATAAACTTAGTGCTTTCGGGTGATAAGGAGCAGTTGGAAAAAGAGTTTATGCAAGATATGTATGCCAACGACCGTATCGAAATTATCCACGCCCCAGATATTATTACTAATAACGACCATCCGGCAATGGCAATCAAGAATAAGCCAAGTTCGTCAATCGTAGTGGCTTATGATTATTTGCGCAAAAATGATGACGCTATTGGTCTTATTTCAGCAGGTAGCACGGGTGCTACACTTACAGGTGCTATTTTAAAACTAGGTCGTATTAAGAATGTTTCACGCCCAGCATTAGCGCCTATTTTGCCTACTATGACTGGTGGCCAAGTTTTGTTGTGCGATTGTGGTGCTAATATGGATTGTAAACCAATCAACTTATTGCACTTTGCATTAATGGGCAACGCGTATATGAAGGCTAATGGCGTTGAAAAGCCTAGAATAGCACTATTAAACGTTGGAACTGAAGATGAAAAGGGCGATGAATTAACCAAAGAAGCATTTACATTATTAAAGGAAAATAAAACTCTTAACTTTGTAGGTAATGTTGAGGCGCGCGATGTATTAAAGGGTAATGTTGATGTAGTGGTATGTGATGGTTTTGCTGGTAATGTATGTTTAAAGACAATTGAGGGTACAGTAGAATTATTGCTTGGAACCATTAAGAAAAACGTAAAAGAAAGCCTATGGGCTAGTATTGGATATGCTTGCTTTATGAAAGGTGCATTTAAGAAAGTTAAGGGTGTATTAGACTACAAAAAGTTTGGTGGAGCACCATTACTAGGCACTGCAAAGATTGTTATTAAATGCCATGGCAACAGCAAGGCAAATTCTATTGCAAATGCAATTGAACAAGTGGTTACGCTACATCGCAACGGTATGATTGAAAATATATCTGAGGCGGTGCAAGTTGAAGAAGAATAATTTTTTGGAAGTATTTGATACTTGTGACGAAAAACTTAAAGATATTGCATTTACACATATAAGTTACGCTAATGAGCATAAGGCTACTAGCAACGAACGGTTAGAGTATCTTGGCGATAGTGTGCTTGGGCTGATTGTTGGCGATTATTTATATAATAATTACCCTGTGAGTGAGGGTAAACTAAGCAAAGTTCGTAGCACGTTTGTATGCACACAAAATTTAAGTGCTATTGCTAAAGAATTAGGCATTAAAGAGCGTATTAAAGTGGGCCACAGTCTTAAAAACATAGCACTTTCGGATGCAATACTTGAAGATACAGTTGAAAGTATGATAGCCGTAATTTACTTATGTAAAGGCTTAAAAACTGCATACAAGGTGGTAACTGAATTATTGGATATTAAGGCCAAACTTAAAAAAGGTGTTAAGCCTAGCGATTACAAGAGCGACTTGATTGAATATGCTAACAAAAACAAATTAAAAATTGAATTTGTAATGTCAACATATGTAACCAAAGGCGGTCAAACCAACTTTAAAAGTGGTGTGCGCCTAAATGACGAGTTTTACAAGTACGGAACAGGAAGCACTAAGCGTGAGGCTGAGCAAAATGCATCAAGGTTAACTTTGGCGAAAATAGAAAAAGATAAGAAGTAGGAATTTATTTTGATTATAACAGCTGAAATTTTAGAGCGAAATATTGATAAAAAAATCAAATATTTTAATGACAAAACATACATTATTAGCCTTATTAACACCGAGGGGAGCCTTGGTGTTGTTTGCTATTTAATCAACGGTGTTTGGCAACCTTTTTGTTATGATTACGGCGCAAAAAAATTTAAAACTAAGGCTAAAAACTATCGTGAATTAATCAACGATATTCCTGCACTTGTTAGAGATAATGTTGCTGACATTAAAGG
>JAZUAB010000091.1:0-38628 GCA_045637745.1 Candidatus Onthoplasma sp.
AACGACATGGCTACGATCCGACTTAATAATCAATATAAAAAGGCCTAATTAATCCGGCCTTTTATATCAATAATGTTATTTAACTGCAGTTACCACAACCTTTAATTCACACTTAACTTCTTTCATAAATTGAACAGTAATCGTGTATTCCCCAGCGTTTTTGATTGGTTCGAAGTCCAAAATCATCTTTTTATCAGCAGGAACTTTAAGCTCAACCAATTTATTGAATACTTCTTGTTTGGTGATAGAACCAAATGCTTTGCCATTAGCACCAAACTTTAAACCTATATTTAGCACTTTGGTTTTTAAATCATCTGCAATTGCTTGATATTTTTTCACCTCTTCGGCATGATGATATGCCTGAGCATTCTTTTGCCCCATATTATCATTAATATTACTTGCAGTAGCAGGTCGTGCTATATTTTGCTTGATTAGCACATTCATAGCATATGTAGGGTTAACCTCGATAATGTCGCCTTTCTTGCCCTTACCCTTAAGGTCTTGATTTAATATGACTTTCATAATCTCTCCTTTGCTATGTATTATAGCATACTTTTTACCAAATATCAAAGGTATTGTATGGCTCACTTAAAATTTTTTCAGTTTTAAACATGTCTACTGCCGGATCAACATATTTAGACCTTATATGGCGTTGTCCAAGTAAGAAATATTTATATTTTTCATTAATCTTATTCTCCAATTCAGATATTTCACTTAATGTATAAAAAAACTTACCTCTAAACCCACATTCCTCAATGGCATCCTGATAACAATCTATTAACAACTTGGCCGAAGAGCTATCCACAATCGCATCACCTCTTCTAATCTTGCTATTTAACTGGCTACTATCACTAATATATGTTTTATCTCCTGCCACATGTGTGTAATAGTCCCCCTCTATATACATTGATTTTTTAAACTTTGCAGGTTCATAAGTGCAGATGGCTATGCGTTTTGGTTGAAAATATATTTCCATATCATCAGGAAATTGATCTATCCTTCTATGAACCTTATACCCTTCTACCGCACCAATATTGACACAACATAAATTAAAAATATGATACGCCTTATCTATTTCACAGGCTTTGCCTCGTTTAATCAAGGACTTGGCAAAAAAACTAGGCATATCCACAATTTCATCTTTATCAAATTGATTAAATATTTTAATCTTCATACATCCCTCTTTCGTATCAAATACTATCATACGAAACAGTGGTTGTCAATACCAAAATTAAAACTTTGTTTTAATAAATTACACTTAAGATTATAATTACCACCTTAGTTTTGCTATTATTTTACTAGCCATATTGAATACTATTTACAATTTGGTCAATACTAATTTTAGGAGAAATTATGGATATAGTATGCAGAAAATATAGTTGCACTTACAACAATAATATGAAATGTGACAGAAAATATTTAGAGGTAACCAAAGGGGCAAGTTGTGCCGATATTGCGATTGATAAATCCAAGCCTGTAGAAGACGTTTCAAAAGACATGTTTAACCACGAACCTGAAATAGCACCTTTTCGTCATTGCAAGTGCATAAATATTAAATGTAGCGCTAAAAATTGTATATTTAATAACAATACTAAATGTATGTCTAATGGTATATTTGTAGGTTCGGCAAAAACTTACGCCCCTTGCAATAGTTTTCAAGAGAAATAACTTAAAAAACACTGCATAATAATTTGCAGTGTTTTGTTTTATCTATTTTTTATTTTTAACGCTCGCTCCACAAGATGTGCACTTATTTACCCCGTGAGGCACTTTGGCACCACAGTATTCACATATTTTTTCTTTAACAATTTCTTGTTGAATCTCTGCAGACTTCTCTGCGTATGCTGAAATTGTTGTTACCATATCTTGCATATCTTTTTCAGCGCTTTTGTGTGAAAAGAAAATGCTTTTTGCAATACCCAAAAAAATTGCAAAAAATATTATTAATGGAACAATAAATACAAACCACATAAATCTATCTCCTTTTACGAATTAATCATTTTTAACTTTTGCACAAATAACTGCGCATTAGTTATTGAATTATCGTTAATATTCTTTCTACCAAAATAGTCGTTATAGAATATACGATTACATACACTTAACTTTTCAAGCAGTATTTTTGCTTCTACTTCCACTTGATTTATATGCTCTTCACTATCATAATTGCTAATATCCGCATATTTCAATGCCGGGTCGTTACGTCCAACAGTATTATCTTTACGAATATATTTTATGTTATTTAAACTTACAAAATACATATTGTCGGTTATAAACATATCATAAGCACGTGAATACAATACACTAACATCCAGTTCAAAGGCAGAATGGCCAAAATATAAATTACCATACACATTAATTCCGCATAAGTCAAATAGTGTTGGAACAATGTCTGCCGTACACATAAACTTTTTAACCAATATTTGAGTCCCTTGCTCCGTATCTGTAATCACATATCTATTGCGTATTTGCTGTGTTGCTAGTTCTAAAGCGGTTGCGCTATCTAAATTAGGGTTTTCCGCCACCAAATTATTAGCCAACCCATCAATTAACGTAGTGCTTAAATAATTTTTAATTCTATTCATATCTGGATATCTAATCATACAAGGCACTCTATACAAATTGGTATAATTATCGTCCTTAGTGTTATCAATGTCTTTTACATAATTAGATAGGCTAGAATAATATGTATTATGGTCGCCAAATAGGCAAATAATTGTATTTTCTAGCAAGGTTTCGCCATTAACATCGTCATTTATATATCTATTAGATAACTCCTCAATCACTACTCCTAAAGCCTTATCAAACTCTCGCACACATGCTGTGTAATAATAAAAGTTGTTGTGATTAAACGCTTCAAAGCTGTCACCACCTTTAGCTTTAATGCCATATTTATTCAATTCGGCATAATGCTCTTTTAAGTTATTCCTATATGTATATTGCCCGTGCATTGTGATACTTGTAATATAGGTATAAAAACGCTGATCGGTCGGGAACATTTTGTCTGCACACACCTCTATCATTTCGGAATCAAGATTTCTCTCACCCTTGGCGCTATAATCAGTCATTCCCATTTTCTTCATTTGATCAGTAGCAGTATAACTATCAAAACCCGCAGAAATCAGTTCTTTATTTCTATTATAATATGTATAACTACCGTTATGGAATGAGTTACAAGTAATATCTTCATCCAAAGCCTTTAACACACTTGGCATTGTTGTGCTCATAGTATTGTTAGGGAAATCATAGTTGATATACACATTAGTAGGGTACGAACCTAAAAAGCTCATATTTTCAGATATATCTGTTTTTTCTCTTGAGTAAAAATTGCTTAGCACAATACTATCATCGTAGAACGCATATAAGTTTGGATACAACTCTCTTAATACGTCTTCCGCGCTGGTGAAAGCGTTCCCATTAGCATCTGTATATTTACTATAGTCAATATCAAAACCATTTGCGAACAAGCTAAAGTCTTGTGTAAACCCGTGCCACTCAAGCGACTCAACTAAAATTGTCACCACATTGTATTCATTATCGGTTTCAAAATTTGATGTATATATATTATTATTGTCATAGATAAAATCTTCAAGTTGTTGTTCATCTCCCAATTCAACATTTGTAAAGAATGTTCCTTTGACAAACTCATTTAAAAAGTTTCCAATTATTCCATATTCACAATATGACGCCTCGCTTGAACGATACAGTTTAGCTTGAACATCTTCTTCAAAGTTCCTATTGTTTAAATATAGCGTTGTTCCCAAGCCTGCAACAACCGCAATCAAAGTAGGAATAGAATACCATTTAATATATACTGGTTGTTCTGCATGACGTACATATCTTCCCCCAAAAACTATATACAGCGCAATTGACAACATTGATATTGCAAAGAATGTAAAATTAATAGGCACAGACTCAAGTATTGCCATACCATCATTACGAAGGTTAAACATACCATAGTCAAATATCGTCTCGGTCATTTCAAATATTACAATAAATACCAAATCAACAACCATAAAGAAGATTAACAACAACGAAGAAGCTATATGCCTAGCTTTGTTTGATTTAATTGTTAGCAATATCAACATTATAAATAATTGAACCAACAAAAATATGTATGGCGAGCGAATGTAAAATTTATCACTAGTAACAAAAACTGCCGTCAACTCAATCAACAACGCCAATCCAAAATATATCCATATTAATACATTAGACTTAAAAAACTTTTTCATATTCCACCTACAATAAATATATCAAATAGCATAGTACCCACGCGTTCATAAATTTACGTCCCGCTATTAAATATATAATTCCATATAACAAACTAACAATCAAATAAAACGCTCTTAAATCTACAGCCAATACAAAAAAGTCAATCAAACCAAAAGTCAAGAACGCCAGTATTGCACCATAAGGTATAATGTATTTGAATTTAAAAATAATTTCAAAGCCCTGTTGCACGCATACAATAAACATCACCATTAACACCATACGTACTGCATATGCCAAAATTTCACACACATTGCACACCAATCCAACTGATGTTACTCTAACGCCCAACGCATATACAATCTTAACTTTCCAATTAATGCAGGCGCTAACAATTAGCATTGGCACAATTGTTAAGGCAAATAATACAACCACTTGCCATGTTTGCAATTCTTTTTTATTTCCGCTAAACAATTTAATTCCCAATTTTTTGCAAATAAATATTAAAGCGATTGCCTCAACACCCCAAATAATTGCACTCGTGATTGACACAAACATTTTAACCAAGTTGCCATAATACACGTCGTCAAAAATCGGTATAAACAAATCGGCTAATGCATTAGAATACAAGCACAACAAGGTTATGCCTGCAATTACAAAATATTTTATACAACTTTTATCTTTTACTATAGTCATAATATTTCACCTACAACTAGTATAGCACTAAACAGATAAAATCTCAACTATAATAAATTTATTTATTATATTTCTAGAATAAAAAATAAATAAAAATATTAATTTGAAATTATTAAAATAAATTAAAAATAATTCGTTTTACACTTAAAAATAGTATATTTTAATAAAAATAAGGCAATTTTAATATTTTTTTGCCTTATTTTATTTTTTTAATTATTTAATGGTGATAAAATTATTTTATTTTCTTTCAACGTTTGTTGAATATCAATTATTCGTTGATTTGATGAACCTCTAAAGTTTAATCGTATATCACGTAAATCAATGTCAAACCTTCCATCAACCAATATGTCAATATGTTTAAGCAACTCCAAGGTGTAATCGCAATTTGGATATGCGCCAGGCTTTAACAATTCGTCTTCTAGCCTAAACCCCGAATAAGCCCATATGGTTTTATCGGGATACATAGCCTTAACCTTTTTTACAAGCTCTAGCAACACTGCTTGATTTTTAGGCTCAAATGGTTCACCACCCAACAATGTTAATCCATTGACAAAATCTGATTTCAAATTATCAAGAATATATTGTTCTGTTTGCTCAGTATAAGGTGTTCCATATTCAAAGTTCCAAGTTTCAGGGTTAAAGCATTGTTTGCAATGATTGGTACAGCCCGATACAAATAGCGAGACTCTTATGCCCTCGCCATTTGCTATGTCATTAAGTTTAATTTTTCCGTAATGCATTATAAATGTAATACCCTATCCCTTATTTCTTGAGTTCTGCCTTGATTCCAAAATTGTGAGCCAATATAGCCACATGTACGGCGTGCCACATTCATCTTTGTTTGGTCGCGATTTTTACAATGCGGACATTCCCACATCAATTTACCATCATCTTCAACCACTTGAATTTCACCATCATATGAACATACATGACAATAATCGCTTTTTGTATTAAGTTCGGCATACATAATATTATCATATATGTATTTCATAACTTGCAACACCGCTTCAATATTGTTTTGCATATTTGGCACTTCAACATAACTTATAGCGCCACCAGGACTTAGTGCTTGGAATTCGCTTTCTAGACTTAACTTGCTAAACGCATCAATTGGCTCAGTAACGTGTACGTGATATGAATTGGTAACATAGTTTTTGTCAGTAACACCATCAATTATGCCAAATCTCTTTTGCAATGTTTTAGCAAATTTATATGTAGTGCTTTCAAGTGGAGTTCCATATAATGAATAATCTATACATTCAGCCTCTTTCCACTTCTTAGTATACTCGTTAAGTTTGCGCATAATTTCAAGGCCAAGTTTTTTGCCTTCCTCTTCAGTTAACTTTTTACCGATAAGCGCATAAACAGTTTCCCATAACCCAGCGTAGCCTAATGAAATAGTTGAATAACCACCATGCAACAACTTATCAATAGTTTCGCCCGGCTTTAATCTTGCTAAGGCACCATGTTGCCACAATATTGGTGCAACATCTGTAATTGTCCCGCTTAAACGTTCGTGCCTGCATTGTATTGCACGATGACATAATTCCATACGTTCATCAAATATTTCCCAGAATTTAGCCATATCTTTTTCAGCAGATAAAGCAATATCAATTAAGTTTACAGTTACAACACCTTGGTTAAATCGTCCGTAATATTTAGCCTTGCCATTTTCATCTACATAAGGTGTCAAGAAACTACGACATCCCATACAAGTATAACAATGTCCGTCACCGTTTTTATCAACCTTTAATTCCAACATCTTCTTTTCAGAAATATAGTCAGGAACCATACGCTTCGCAGTACACTTAGCAGCAAGTTCGGTTAAATAGTAATACTTGCTATCCTTATGAATATTATCTTCTTCAAGAACATAAATCAATTTAGGGAATGCAGGAGTCACATATATACCTTCCTCATTTTTGATACCTTTATGGCGTTGTTTTAATGTTTCTTCAATAAGTTTTGCAATATCCGCCTTTTCTTGCTCAGATTTAGCTTCACCTAAATACAAAAATTCAGTTATAAAAGGAGCCTGACCATTTGTGGTCATTAGTGTAACCACTTGATATTGAATGGTTTGTACGCCGTTTTGGATTTCCTTATCAAGACGCTTTTCAACGATCTTGTTCAATAATTTTTCATCCACTTTGCCACACGCTTCCATAAGTTCTTCGCTTACTTGAGCTCTAATCTTACGCCTACTCACATCTACAAACGGTGCAAGATGCGCAATACTAATACTTTGTCCACCATATTGCGAACTAGCAACTTGCGCCACTATTTGTGTAGCAATATTGCAGGCGGTCGAGAATGAATTTGGTCTATCAATCTTAGTTCCACTAATAACAGTGCCATTTTGCAACATATCTTCAAGATTAACCAAGCAACAATTGTGCATATGTTGTGCGAAATAGTCCATATCGTGAAAGTGAATTATTCCTTGCTCGTGAGCCTCCACAATATCCGCTGGCAACAAGAATCTTCTTGTAATATCTTTACTAACTTCACCCGCCATATAATCACGTTGCACACTATTGACTGTTGGATTTTTGTTAGAATTTTCTTGTTTTACTTCTTCGTTATTAACCTCAATAAGTGAAAGTATTTGTTGGTCAGTACTATTAGCCTTACGGATTAATGCCCTTTTGTACCTATATGTAATATAATTTTTAGCCACATCAAACGCACCAAGCTTCATAATTCCACGCTCAACAAGGTCTTGAACTTCTTCAACGTGAACTGCACGTCCAACGCTTTCGCATTCAGCCACAACCCCATTCAACACTTCATCAATTTGCTCGTCAGTCAAACGCTTGCTCAACTCATCAATTGATAAATTTGCCTTAATAATCGCATTTTTAATCTTAGCTTCGTCAAACACAACTTCTTGACCGCTACGTTTAATAACTCTCATAAAAACTTCTCCCTTTAAAAGCCAAATTTTGTAAATCTCTTGACTTTCTGCCCCCATTATAGTACATTATTTGTGAAAAATACGTTGTTTTTCCAACGGAATTGGTGGTTTTTATGGAAATTTTACAAAAAATGAAAAACTCAAAAATTTTTGACCAAATCAGCGAAAATGACATCAAAGCGCTTCATTTTTGCTTCAAAACGCGTGTTTTAAGCATAAAAAAAGGCGATGTCTTGATTGATGAAGGCGAGCCTTTTGAAAGTATTGTTTTAGTGCTTGACGGACACCTTCGCAGTGTCATCACCGACCTTTATGACACCACTTCAATCCTCGCAGATTACTATTCAGGTGATGCGGTTGGCATTGAAGAAGCCTATAGCGGTGACACAACTGCACAATATACATTAATTGCCATTGAAGACACGCAAGTGTTAACGATGAATAAATATCGCGTAATCCAGCCATGTATCAATATGTGCATCCGGCACACCCAGTTACAAAACAATCTAGTAAAGATAATATCTCAAAAAAATATTGAATTGATGCAAAAATTCAACCATATAACACGGCATTCAATTCGCGAAAAAGTTTTGGCATACCTTCAATACATTAGCAAAAAGCAGAACTCTAAATACTTTGACATACCATTTAATAGACAAGAACTCGCCGATTATTTATCAGTTGACCGTAGCGCACTGAGTTATGAACTAAGCAAGATGAAGAAAGATGAGCTAATCGACTTTACTAAAAACCATTTTATGCTGAAGTAATACCAACCCTAATTATAACCCCAACAAATAATCAATGCTTACATTAAAATATTTTGCCAATTTTATTAAAACTTTTAAATTAAAAACTCTTTTATCTTTTTCCCACATTAATATACTAAAATCAGTTAATTTTAATTCATTAGCAAGCATTTCAACAGTCAATCCCCGCTCCTCTCTCAACTTTTTCAATCTTATTCCAAAATTTTTCATTTCACCCACCGCCATTCGTTATACCGAACATATACTACCATTCGGTGCACCAAATGTCAAGGATTTTTTATAAAAAAATTTATATAATGGTTAATATGGAAATATTTGCTGAAAGACTTAAAGATTTGCGTGAAGAAAAAAATCTATCAATGCAGGCATTGGCTAGAGAGTTAAAAGTTAGTTCTAGTTCTGTTTTTGCTTGGGAAAGCGGAAAAACAGATATTAAGGCAACTCAATTAAAATTACTTGCAAATTACTTTAAAGTTTCAACTGATTATTTATTAGGTTTAGAAAATTAAAAAATGTCACACCGTGTCATTTTTTTATTTATTGTATTTTCCCTAATACTTTTTCATTATATTTAGCCATATCTTCCTCGGTCACGCCTTTGATTGTTAATGAGATACGCTTCTTTTCAGGTTCTACACCAATAATTTTAACAATTACCTTATCACCAACCTTAAGCACTTCGCTTGGATGCTTAATATAATCTTTGCTAATTTCGCTTATATGAACAAGACCATCTTGGTGAACTGAAATATCTACAAACACACCAAAGTCAATAACGTTACGTACCACGCCATCAAGCACCATACCAACTTTTAGGTCTTTTACATCTAGTAGCTCACTTTTTAATATTGGCTTAGGCAAATCTTCACGAATGTCACGACCCGGCTTGGACAACTCTTTTACGATGTCTTCAAGTGTAGGCTCACCACAATTGATAGTTTTAGCAATCTTTGAAATACCTTCTGTTGCTACAATGTTTGCAAAGTTTTGCATCTTTTCGGTATTAATATCATTAACTGTTAAGCCAAAATATTGCAATAAGCGCTTACATATATCATAGCTTTCAGGGTGCACGCCAGTGTTATCTAATATATTAACACCATCAACAATACGCAAGAAACCTGCACATTGTTCATAAGCTTTGTCACCAAGTTTAGATACCTTTTTAATCTCAGAAATGCTATCAAACTTACCATTTTCTTGACGATATTTTTCAATATTCTTAGCCACAGTTTTATTTAATCCTGCAACATAACTCAATAGACTTGGGCTAGCAGTATTTACATCAACACCAACACTGTTAACACAATCTTCCACAACACCTTCTAATACTTGAGTTAAACGATTTTGTGGCATATCATGCTGATATTGACCCACGCCAATGCTTTTAACATCAATTTTAATCAGTTCAGCCAATGGGTCTTGAAGTCTACGAGCAATTGACACCGCACTTCTTAGAGCAACATCATAGTCAGGGAATTCTTCAGCCCCCAACTTGCTTGCACTATAAACACTGGCGCCAGCTTCGTTAACTACAGCATATTCAACTTTACGTGGCAGCTTCTTGATTAGGTTGGCTACAAATATTTCACTTTCCTTAGTGGCGGTTCCATTACCAATACTAATAACATCTACATAATGTTTTAATATCAAGTCTGTAAGTTTAGCTTCAGCCTCTTCAATCTTATTTTGAGGAGGGGTCGGATATATAACTGTAGTAGCCAATACCCCACCAAACTCATCAATAACCGCAATTTTACAACCAGTTCTATATGCTGGATCCAAACCTAAAATAACTCTATTCTTAAGAGGTGGTTGCATTAATAATGGTTTTAAATTCACTTCAAACATTTTAATAGCTTGTTCGCTTGCTGTATCAGTAAGTTCATTACGAACTTCACGCTCAAGACTAGGGAAAATAAGTCTGCCATATGCATCTTCAGCCACCGTTTCCAATAGTTGCTGATAAGGACTATTTTCTTTAATATACTTTTTAGCGATAACATCCATCGCAATTTGTTGCTTTAATACTAAGTTCACTTTCAAATACTTCTCTTTTTCACCACGATTGATTGCAAGCACACGATGACTAGGCAATGTCTTGATTGGCGACTTATAGTTATCATACATTTGATATACATAAGCCTCTTCACCCTCTTGCAATTCACATTCTATATCACCACGATGAACCAAATAGTTGCGTAAGCTTTTACGAATTTCAGCATCATCACTAATCATTTCAGCCACGATATCACATGCACCTTGGATTGCATCAGCAATTGAAACAACTTCTTCGGTTAGATATTTTTCTGCCTCACGCTCAACCATCTCACCACTTTGAGCCAAGATAAAGTCAGCCAATGGTTGCAACCCTCTAGCGATAGCAACGCTAGCACGAGTTTTACGCTTTGGTCTAAATGGGCGATATATATCATCAATTTCAGTTAGCGTATTAGCCTCATCCAGTGACTTCTTAATTTCATCGGTCATATTGCCTTGCTCGTTGATTAGGTTAAACACTTCTTCACGACGCTTATTTAAATTTCTTAAATAATTTAATCTATCTGCAAATGTACGCAAAGTTTGGTCATCACAACTACCTGTCATTTCTTTACGATAACGGGCAATAAATGGTATTGTACATCCCTCATCTAACAAATCAATAATATTGTCAGTATGATTTTGTTTTAAGTTAAATTCTAATGCTAATTGTTGATTAATTTCCATAAATGTATTTCCTTTTAAGTAACATATTTATTATAGCAAATTTACACTTTTTTGACAAATAAATATCAACAGAAATTAATAAATAAATAATAAAAAATACGAGCAAAACCCCCGTATTTTAAGTGCTTTATTTAATTTTAACGCAATTTAATTGTTTTTTTGAAAATAAAATTAAGTTTTATAAAATATATTTTTTAATTTATTTTGATATTTTTTATTATTTCCCAATATTAGTTGTACTAGAGATTATATGGTAAGTCCTTAGCGGTCTTTTGCTGTTGTATATTCTAGCTTTTTATTATAAAAATCTTCATATACTTTCACCCAAGCATTATAGTTGGTATCTCGCATATATTCAATATTTTCGTGTTTATCAAGTTCAGCTTTAGGATAGATAGGCTCCAAGATATGTGCGGTATGTGCAAGATTTGGATTCCCATCTTTACCGACAACCTCTTCCATTGTAATAAATATTGGTAAAACAGGAACATTATTTTTAACCGCAAATGTAAACGCACCATCTTTTAATGGGCGAGGCTTACGATAATTTGGCCACAAGCATTGTTCTGGATAAATTAATATGTGATTTTTACGCGCCAGCAATTCGTCAACTGCGCGTATAAATTTACGCATAGTTTGCCCGTTTGAGCTAAGTGGCAGTACATCACAATTACGCATAAAAAACTTCAACACTGGTGGATTAGTATAATTACCCTCGCGAACCACTCTATACATCTTTTTCTGTTTACTATACTTAAACAACTTTTGCATAATAAAGCTATCATTTGGGCTAAAATGATTACATGTAATAATTGCACCCTTTGTTAAATTTTGCCAATTTTCAAGACCTTTAACTTCTTTAATAATTAATTGTCCCTTTTTTATAAATCCATTAATACCAATTTGAGCAGCAATGTTAGCAATTTTGGATTTAATCTTAGTAATGAGCTTTTTTTGTGTATAGTCAATTTCATGAGGAAGCAATTCGTATGTTGGCGGATCGTTATTTACATCTACATCAAATTTTCCTTCACTTTCAAGCAATGCAATACGCTCATCCGCGCTCAAGCTTTCCCATCCCACGCTTTTCTTCCAATCGGCATCTTTATCTTTAATTATGACTTCTTTCCTACTCATACATTCCTCTATTTGTTCAATATTATTAATATGCTATCATCTCTTTACTTTAAAGTGCTACCTTCATAATATTAGCACCCACTGGCAATTGGTTCTTCATCAAAAAATAAGTTCAAAAAATCATCTAAGATATTAAATTCTTCAGCTGACTTCAGCTCAATTTCTTGCTTTTGAGCTAACGCTTCACGCTCGCGGTCAAGAGTGCGCTTAAAGTTATTAGGATCGTTAGCCACTTGGTTTGCATAATTTAATAAGTTTTGTAAAGCTTGTCTATCTTTAGCTCTACGCTCATCACCATAATCCTTTTGCATTTGTAGCAACATATTATAATATGGAGTTTTCTTAGCTGCATCCCAGAAATATTTTTCGTACAATACTCCTTCATATTTCCATGGCTTGTCAAACATATTATAATGCACTAAATATAGATCTTTTTCATCGAATGTAGGATCAGCAATTGGCATCTTGTCCCAGCCTTGAGCTAGATAGTGCACTTTATCTTTACATAAGATATTTAAATAGTCCTGGTCTGGACAAACCGCACTAAATGGATAATTGTTTAATAAGTACAAAAATTTATCTTCTAAATTTTCTTTTCTAAATCCTTCAAGGTTCATAACAATAATACCTGAGTTAAAATATTTTTGTTGAATAACTCCTACACCATTAGCCATATAGTTACTAAATATTTCGCTGTTTGCGACAACTTCATCAATACAACCACCAATCAAATTGTTGCCAAGATTTACATTGTACAAGTCAGCAATATCTCTAATAATTGTAATATCGCAGTCTAAGTAAAGAGCTTTTTTATATTGAGGGAATAGGCTAGGTATAAACAATCTGTAATAAATAGCTGGCGAATAATAATCTCTAAGCTGAGCTTTAAGCTTGTGATAAATATCATCAATCTTAGCTGAAACGTCCACATACTTAATTTTTACATTATCAGTTTCCATTGAAGTTAACACTTGCTTGCTTTCCTCATTTAAGCCTGTATTTAAAATATGTAAGATATACATATTTTCTTTGCTAGATGTATCAATCAAAGATCTAATTGCTACTACTAGGCAAGGAACATAATTATCATCTGTTGAAAAGAATATAGGAATTTCTTTTAAATTTTTATTAAACATAAATTTTCTCCCATTATTTTTTAATTTTTGTGTTTTATTTAATTTTCTACTTAATTTTATCATTTTGTTCTCCTTCTATATTGTTTTTTTAACAAATTCTTTAGCTTCATTAATTACGTTATCGTATTTGTAACACTTTAATTTACTGTGCATAGCATCTAAATGCCAAGGTTTTATATTAATGGTGTGGAATAATCTAAACCATTTTGTCATCGGTTGACAATACTTTTTATTTGGATTAGATTTTTTCATAAAATTAGGATACCACCTAATTGATTTGCAAAAATGCCTTATAATATCATTTTTATGGTCACGTCTTTGAGAATTAAATCTTGCAGGCAAATATAGTTTGTACCTCGCTTGCTTATTTAGCGCTGTTTGATCTGGAAATGCCATTTTTTTTGTGTTAACAACATGGCGACACCTTTCAAACAAGCCCGTTTCACGTATTTTTTTCATATTCAATAGCATTACACCTGAATTAATATATCTAGGTCCAATAAATATTTTGCCATAGTAATCTTTTACTGCACCATATTCATAATTTTCAATATCATAATTATACAATTCTGAAATATCTCCGCCTGCCACAACATCAATATCAAGATATAATACTTTGTTTGGGATTTCTTTTACTTCATCTGCCAGCAATCTAATAAATGCATATGGTGAATAAGAATTTTCCATATTAGCCGAATCTTTATTTTTTACCTTGAACAATTCTGTCACATCAACTAAATGAATCTCGCTTTGTTCATTTGCCTGTTTAATGTATTGTTCGAGCTTAGATATATTCTGCTGTTGCAATGGTTTGTAGTTTGAGTTAATCTCACTTAAATCCATTGTTAGCACATATACATTTAACGGCTGTTTGCAATGTTTTATAATAGAAATTAATGAGATTGATAAAGGTTCAAAAACTTTATCGTTACCACAAAATAATAAATTTATCATTTGTCTCCCCTTTTGACATATTCGTAATAATCAAAATTGCTATTTTTGCTTCTTTCTACCATACAGGCATATATTCTGTCACGCAAATCTTCCTGTTGTTGTTTTAAATCTAAGCTTTTATCTGGATAAAATGGACCATCTACATAAATTACAATTTTAGGTTTTTTCTTTTTACCATTTTGTTGATAGGTTGTAGTGTAACAATATGATGGATCTTGAAATTTAACTGGATATCTAAACGCTGTAGATTTATATGGTCTAATCTTTGTATAATATGGCCAAATGTGAGCTTCGGGATAGATTAACACTGGATGCCCTTGTACTAATCGTTTTTCCATGGCATTCATAAAATTTCTCGTCCCCTCTAGTGAACTAGGTAATGGTAAAGCCCCTAACATTTTGGTCATATTGCCAAGCACTGGTATGTTCATATTCTCGCTAGCCACTACCGTATATGTTTTTGTTGGAAAACTAATCATATGAGGCGATAACACGTCGCTAAACTTATTAGTATGGTTTGCATACACAAAATATCCTTTCCCTTTACACTTCTTTAGCACTTGCTTATTTTCAAATTTAACACCGCGACACAATTTATACATAATCGCTATTGGTGTTGCAATAATACGGTATGCTATAAAACTAAAGAATTTATAAATAGGATTCTTACTAATATATTTGTACTTGGCATCAATAACTTTTGGTTTTACATTTGAACCAGAAAATTCGTTATTAAGCTCATCTGTATAATATATTGTTTGCTTTACTTGTTCCACTTAATTATCTCCTGTGTCATTTTTCGACAAGCAAATTATACTAATTATTATAAAAAAATCAAACCATTTTTGACAATTTTTGCTCTAAACCTAAAATCTTAAAAGTAGAATTCTACTTTACAATCGGTAGAGCATCAAAATCAACTCTACCGCCAGTAGAATTTATGTGAAAATTGCTTGATTTTAACAATTTTAGGTGGTATAATATAAATATGGAAGAATTGAAAGATATTATCGCAGACAATTTAATAAGTTTGCGCAAAGCCAACAAGTTAACTCAACTTGAACTGGCCGAAAAGTTAAATTATTCAGATAAAGCCATCTCCAAATGGGAGCGTGGCGAAAGTTTGCCCGATATTGTTATATTAAAACAATTGGCAGATATGTATGGCGTATCCATAGATTACATATTAAACGAACACAATGAAGAAGCCAAAGCCAAGTATCGCATCCCGCGTCCTGAGCTTAATAATAAGTTAATCATCACACTGCTAGCCTGTTTGTCCGTGTGGATATTGGCGGCAATATTGTATGTAAATTTCAAGATAATGTTTGATGTTTATTACTGGCGTATATGGATTTGGGCATTGCCAGCATCCAGTATTGTATTAATTGTATTTAGTGGAATTTGGGGCAAAAAGGGACATATTATAGCGTCTGTATCATTATTTATTTGGACAGCATTGCTAGGTGTTTATATTCAATTGTTGCAATATAATTTATGGTCATTATTCCTATTAGGAATTCCAGCTCAATTTGCAACCAGTTTGTCAGGCAAAATTACAAGAAAGAAAAAATAAGCACCTTGCTTATTTTTTTGTTGTTAATTATTGTCAAATGTGAGTTATTGTTAATTAATAAAATTTCGACATAATATGTAATAATTAATTAATTTTAATAAATTATATTTATTAATTTAAGTTGACAAATGCAATGTAAAAATATTATCATTTAAGTATATAAGGGGTATATAATGAAAAAAGAAAAAGACACAATGCTATCGGCAAATTATTTAAAAAAGGTTGACGCATATTGGCGTGCTGCAAACTACTTGTCGGTGGCTCAACTATATTTAATGGATAATCCATTATTAGAACAGCCATTAAAGCCTTCTGATATTAAAACTAAAATTGTTGGTCATTGGGGCACAATTCCTGGTCAAAACTTTATTTATGCACATTTAAACCGTGTAATTAAAAAATATGAACTTGATATGATTATGGTTGTAGGACCAGGTCATGGAGGTAACGCATTTGTATCAAACTCATATCTAGAAGGTACCTACAGCGAGGTGTATCCCACTGTCAGTCAAGATGCTAAGGGTATGAAAAAATTGTGCAAACAATTTTCTTTCCCGGGCGGTGTATCTAGTCACGTTGCACCCGAAACTCCAGGATCTATACACGAAGGTGGCGAATTGGGTTACTCATTAGCACATTCTTTCGGCGCTGTGTTCGACAATCCAAATCTTATTGCAACCTGCATTGTTGGTGATGGCGAAGCTGAAACTGGAACCCTTGCGACATCTTGGCATAGCAATAAATTTTTAAATCCTATAACAGATGGCGCAGTTTTGCCTATATTACATCTAAATGGCTACAAAATCAATAACCCTACAGTTTTGTCACGCATTAGTAAGGATGAACTTGAAAGTTTGTTAAAAGGTTACGGATGGAAACCTTATTTCGTCGCAGGTGACAATCCAACTCAAATGCATAGACTTATGGCTATAACTATGGATAAAGTTGTTGAGGAAATCAAACAAATACAAAATAATGCTCGTGCCAAAAACGATCCAACCAGACCTAAATGGCCTATGATTGTTCTTAACACTCCAAAAGGGTGGACCGGACCAAAAGTTGTTGATGGTAAATCAATCGAAAACTCACACCGCGCGCATCAAATTCCTATTGATATGACCAAACCTGAACATATAATTCAATTGCGTGACTGGTTGCTAAGTTATAAGCCTAAAGAATTATTTACTAAAGATTATCAATTAAAGCCTGAATTAAAAGAGCTAATTCCAACCGGATTTTCACGCATAAGTGCAAATCCTCATACAAATGGCGGATTATTGTTACAAGATTTGCGAGTTCCAGATTTTACCGATTATGCTGTAAATTTCAAGGGACACGGAACAATTATGGCTCAAGACTGTCTTGAATTAGGTAAATTTATTAGAGATATAATTGCATTAAACCCTAACAATTTCCGCCTGTTCTGTCCAGACGAAGTTAAATCTAATAGATTATATCACACATTTGATAGTTCTAACAAAAACTTTAATGCTAGTATTATAAAAACTGATGACAATTTAGCACCTGATGGACGCATAATGGATTGTTTCCTAAGTGAAAACATGTGCGAAGGTTGGCTTGAAGGCTATTTATTAACCGGGCGTCACGGGACGTTTGCAAGTTACGAATCTTTCATCCGTGTTGTTGACTCAATGGTCAGCCAGCATGCCAAGTGGTTAAAGGTATGTAACGAACTTCCTTGGAGACAAGATATTGCATCATTAAATATTTTGTTAACATCTAACCTATGGCAACAAGATCATAATGGTTACACCCACCAGGACCCAGGATTCCTCGATCATATTGCAAATAAAAAGTCGGATGTAATAAGAATGTATCTTCCACCTGACACTAACTGCTTATTGTCTTGTTACGACCATTGTATAAGGAGTAAAAATTATGTTAATGCAATAGTTGCTAGCAAGCACCCTACTTATCAATGGTTGACAATGCCTGAAGCAATCAAGCACTGTACCGCAGGATTAAGTGTTTGGGATTGGGCATCTAACTGCGAAACAAAGCCTGATATTGTTATGGCTTGTTGTGGCGACACAGCCACTATTGAAGCATTGGCAGCAACAACAATATTAAATGATTATCTACCTGATTTAAAAATAAGATTTATAAATGTTGTAGACTTGATGAAACTTGGCACAGATGAGAATCACTCTCACGGTCTAACTGATGCTGAATATAACAAATTATTCACTACTAATAAGCCTATATTCTTTGTATATCACGGCTATCCAACCCTTATTCATGAGCTAACTTGGTCACGTAAAAATCGTGATATAAATGTGTTTGGCTATCTTGAAGAAGGCACAATTACAACGCCTTTTGATGTAAGAGTTCAAAACAAAATCGATAGATTCCATATAGTCAAATCTGTAATAGCCCACTTAGGCGATACAAGCAAAAAATATGCTAGCTTAGATGCTCGTATGAATGAGCTATTGTCAAAACATAACGAATACGTGCGTAAATACGGTCAAGATATACCTGAAGTTCGTAATTGGAAATGGCATTCACCTAAAAAGGAGAAATAATCAATGTCTAACACTGAAAGCAATATAAAAAAATGGTTAAAAGTTTTTATAATTTTGTCTTACATTATTATAGTCACACTAGGGTTATCTCTTTCTGGATGTGCAATTATGTTGATAATAACGTTGACCAACAAAAACATTTTAAATTATAAGATAGATGACTCAACCACACTTCTTAGCTTGCTTGAGGATGTCGGAATTAGTTCTCGCAGTGATATGCTCGCATTATTAGTTGGAGCAATAATATATTTTACAATTTCACTGGTTGTGGCAATAATGGTCTTAAGATGGTTTAAAACAAATAAAGCAACTTTACAATTTTTTGATAAAACCAGCACAACACATATGCGCAAAACCGCAAAATTTATATATATTGCTTGTCTAATAGGATTTCTTTGTGACAATATATTGCTAAGCGTTAATGGTAGTTTGACATCAAGTTTTGATTACACATCATTAATATTTGCTGGATTTGTAATACATTTCTTGTCATACGTGTTTGCATATGCTAATGAGCGAGCTAAAAACCATTCATCTCCAAACGAGATTGATGCAGAAGAGTAAATTCGTATAGATATTTAAAAGAGCTAACCAGGCGTTAGCTCTTTTTTATAAATAAAAAATCCGCAAGGCAATCTTGCGGATTAATTTTTAATTACTTCTTTGCTTTAATTGTAGCCTTTGCTGCTGGCTTTTTTGATGCGGTCTTGGTTGTAGATTTTTTGGTTTCAACAACTTTTTTAGGTTCAGCTTTAACTTCTTTTTTTGCTTCAGTTTTAACTGCTGGTTTTTTAGCTTCGGCTTTTTTAGCTGGAGCTTTTGTTACTGTTTTTTTTGCTTCAACCTTTGCAGGCTTTGCTTCTACAGATTTTTCAACTTTTGCAACTGGCTTTTTAGCTTCTACCTTTTTCGCCACAGTTTTTGCAGGTTCCTTCTTTAGCTCAGCTTTAGCAGAAACTTTTTTAGCTGTAACTTTCACTGCGGGCTTTTTAGTCTCAACTTTCTTTGGTTCAACTTTTGCCACAGGTTTCTTAACTTCAGTTTTCTTCACAGCTGGTTTTGTTTCAACCTTTTTAGACGAAGTTTTAACTTCTACCTTATTCCCTACATCAGCAGGAGTCTTTGATTCGACTTTTACAGCCTTAGGAGCAACTTTGCCCTCTTTCTTTAGCTCTGCTTTGGTTACAGGTTTTTTAACTTCAGCTTTTTTAGCTGGAACTTTAGTTTCTGGTTTCTTAACTTCAACCTTTGCTGGCTTGGCTTCTACTGGCTTTTCAGCTTTCGCAACTGGCTTAACCTCAGCCTTCTTTGCCGCAGGTTTTTGTTCAGCCTTCTTTACTGGAGCTTTCTTAGCTGGTTTAACAACCTCTTTCTTGGCAGCCTTTTCAACTTCTTTTTGTTGAAGTTTTGCTTGCTTCTTAGTAATCAATTCTTGTAAGATTGGTTCAAGTTCTTTAGCACTCTTAATAACGTCAAACTTACAATCTCCATCTTTCATAAGACCTTGCTTAATTTGATTTTTGTGGAACTTGAATAGTTGATTATAATAACCATTTGTATTAACAACAACTACTCGTGCTTGATGTTCACCGCTCTTACGAGTTTCAGTATAATATGATAGTTCGGCCATAGTTCCAGATCCGCCAGGAAGCACAACCATCATATCACAAGTATTGATTGTGATGCGCATTCTATCGCTTTCACCTTCTACAATATAATACTCTTTACTCTTTGTGCCAATCAAATCACTTTTGTATGCTTCTGGCACAATCATAACAACTTCATCGCTATATTTTTGGAATTCTTGCACAGCCATTCCCATAAGGCCTATTTTGGCACCACCTTGCACCATTGTACAATTGTACTTAGCCAATAATCTAGCCACTTCTTGAGTGTCTTCAACTATGGCTTTATTCTTAGGCAACTGTTTGCCTAATGCAATAAAAACTCTTAACATAAAAACCCCTTTTTATTTATCCTAAATATATCATATCACTTTTCAAACTAAAAAACAAATATTTTTTCGACAAATTATTTACAAATATTAAATTTTATTAACATTTTTTTGTTTTTTTGTACTTTGCTATACCATTTCACCTTTTTTAGGAGAAAAAATTAATATTATTACAGATATTAATAAGTATACTGGACATATTGCCATCAACATTCCAAATCCCTTGATTGTGTTAATTGTCCAGCCAACCCAACTATTTATTGATACTAGCAATACCAACAATGTACACATAGCAATGCTTTGTATTAACAAATAAATATTTAACTTTCTATTTCTAGTTATGCTTGATATTATGCCCAACAATAATAATCCGCAACTGATTATAGCTGCTATTAAACTAATAGTTTTTATATTTGAAGCAATATGCTTAATCCACAACTCTAATATAGAGTCAAATTGCAACGCCATAACATATAGTAGTGGCAATAACAATGCAATTATTGAAGACAATTTAAAACAAAGGCAAGATAAATTTTTGCTAGATAACATTGTAATAATTTTTGTAATAATAATATATGCCAATAGTATTATTCCAAACCAGATTAAAAGCTTACTATAGTTTTCAGACAATAATCTATGTATTGCATTTGACCATCCAGCAACATTCATATTAAACGCTTCAAAAAAATATGGTAAATATATAAACGCGCCAATTCCGCCCAAGATTAAATTAACAAAGGCCAATAGCATACATCTTTTTTTGCCCATAGACGCTCCTTTTATTAGTATATTAATGATTTTTCATTTTAATTCTTTTTAGCAAAACCTAAATATGTCAATTATTTTAAATAGCCTTTAATTATCATATCTTCCGCTTCTTGCTCTGTAAGTCCTAATGTCATCAACTTTAACAATTGTTCCCCAGCAATTTTGCCAACTGTAGCCTCGTGATTAAGGCTAGCATCAACACTTCGCGCATCAATTTCGGGAATAGATTTAACTTGTGCATCACCTATTAATATGGCATCACATTCCACTCTTCCAAAACACGCCGACTTACCAACAAGTTTTGACTTAAACACCTGATTAGAGTTGTCTTTGGCTACACTACGACTAACCACATTACATATAGAATTTTCGCCAGACATATCTATAACAAAATCTGTTTTTGCTTGCTGACTATCTGTAGTCAAAATCTTTTCCTTAACTTCAAGCTGTGCGCCAGCCTTTAGCTTTGCTGTTGTTTTGCGGTTAGAATACGAAACCCCACCAAGCTGAATTGTTTGCATCTCGAAATATGAATTTTCTTCCATATTTATTTTGGTGGTAGGGTTTAATACCTTGTCGCCTCCGCCACCCAATCCTAAGTGTTTTTCAATATATGTAACCTTTGCGTTTTTACCTATATGAAAACTGTGAATTCCTTCATGTGAACTAGTTTCATTTCCTGCATTATGAATACCGCATCCAGCCACAATAACAATCTCAGCGTTGTTGCCTATATAAAAATCATTATATACCAAATCTTTAAGCCCAGAGTTTGTAACAATCACAGGAATATGCAAACTCTTGTTTTTAACATCGTCTTTAATTATAATATCAATTCCAGACTTGTCCTTTTTAGAAAGGATTTGTATGTCTTCCGATGAATTCCTTGATAACAACTCGCCGTTTTTGCGTATGTTATAACTCCCTTGTGGAATTTTGTGTAAATCGGCAATTTCTTTCAACAATTGTTTATCAATCTTACTTAATTTATCCACGTTTGCCTCCTAATCTTCCACATTTCGCACCATCAATCAACTTCATTGCATTACGATTGCTATAGTCAGTTGCTTGCACTCCGTCTAACAATACAACTTTGTTGGCTTGCTTAATAATCTTTTCTTGATGGCTTACAATAATAACAATTTTATCTTTTAAATCCTTAAATATGCTTATAAGGTCATCAAAACTCCACAAATCAATTCCAGCCTCTGGCTCATCAAACAAAAACACCTCTCCACCTTTAGCCAATGCCATAGCCAGTTCTATGCGCTTTAATTCGCCACCACTTAAAGTATTGTCTAGCTCTCGGTTAATGTAATTCTTAGCGCACATCCCAACTTTTGACAAGTACTCGCATATATCGCCTAACTTATTATTTTTACTACTGGCAATATCTAACAAATCTTTGACTTTTAAACCCTTAAATTTAATAGGTTGTTGAAATGCTAATGTAAAGCCCATATTTGCACGCTCGGTAATACTTAAACTAGATATATCTTTGCCTTTGTACAAAATTTGACCGCTAGATATTTCGTTTACGCCCATAATTAGTTTAATAAGCGTGGATTTACCGCTTCCATTTTGCCCAGTAATAACGGTAATACCTTTATCAAATTTTAAATTTATGTCCTTTAATATATCAATGGTTTCGCCATTTGCGTTTTTCACTGAATAGTTAATGTTTTTTAATTCTAACATATTTCTCCTTATGTTTATTATACAACAAAATGTTTAATAAGTAAATGTTTCATCTAAAAATTTTCTACTAATTAAATCATCTATAATTGCCTTACAGTTTATATATGGTACGGAATCTTTACCTCTGCGCTTAGCAATATCTTTTAATCTATCCTCAAATGATACAAAATTGCCCTTTTTGTCAATATGCATATCAGCATAATTCAACAAGTCAAATGCAGTAGAACTAAATTCAGTATTAGGTTTTCCGTGATATAAAACCTCTTTATAATATTTGTAGTTTTGTTTTTTCAAAATTTCAGCACCTAACACATGATGTTCTTCACTGTCGCCAAATTCATATCCGATATCGTGAAGAAGCCCAAGCGTAAACATTTCTTGCGCATCTAATCCAACCTTTTCAGCATTATCTTTCATTAGCCTTGCAACTGCCATAATATGTTTGATTCTATCTTCTGTTATCATATCTCCACCTTAAATTTTTTAACATTCTAAAATATTATTTTATCAACCTTAATTCTGTGCATCTAATCAACAAACACTCTAATAAAAACAAACTTACTGATAGATGTTCCCAGTGCTGAAATTTCGTGAAAAACTCCATTTGGAAATACAAACACATCACCTCTGGTGTAAGTATATTTTCCATCTTCATCTTTAATGGTCCCTTCACCGCTAATCACAAACATAATTTCATTAACACCCTTGTGATTATGCCATTCAAAAGTATTGCCAACTGGCAATTTGCCATAAGTCATACCCTCTACACTATCAACCTCATTAGGTTGTAAATACAGTTTTCTTGTACCACTACCATTGTGTGAATCGGTTGTTTCAATATTTATGCACTCTTTTTTTATAACTTTCATACAACTTATCCCTTTATACAAATAGTTTAACATAAATTATACAATTTAACAATTAATTATATAAATAATTTTTACAATACACTTTCAACAAATACAACGCAATATTTATATGTTTTGTAAAATTATTAAATACAAACACTTGACAAAGAAATTTATATATAATATAATGTAAAAGTATTTACTAAGCATTGTAGATACAGGTGCTACTTTACTGGCTGACCTATCAGCTTTTATAAAGTCCCTCACAACTTAATATGCTGATATGGCTCAGTCGGTAGAGCGTCACCTTGGTAAGGTGGAGGTCGCGGGTTCGATTCCCGCTATCAGCTCCATATAAATATATCTCGTGTCTTGTGCGAGATTTTTTTATACTCTAAAACAAACTATACTACATTTTCATGTAAGTAAAAACTACAGACTAAATCTGTAGTTTTTGCTTGTTATACCACTTGTAAAAATTGGCTATTATACAATTCGGCATAAAATCCTTTTTGCGCTAATAAGGTTTCATGATTGCCTTGTTCGATAATATCGCCGTCTTTTAATACCAATATTATATCAGCGTTTTTGATTGTTGATAATCTATGTGCTATTACAAAGGACGTTCTACCTTTTGTTAGTTTATCCATAGCCTCTTGAATAACAATCTCCGTTCGAGTGTCAACATTTGAAGTTGCTTCATCCAAAATAAGCAACGGACTGTCTTTAATCATTGCCCTAGCAATTGTCAGTTGTTGTTTTTGCCCTTCTGATAACCCTAAACTGCTATCTATTCTAGTATCATATCCATCTTTTAATGTTTGAATAAAATGCAATAAGCCTACAGCAGAGCATACTTCATTCAATTTTTCATCTGGCACATTCGGGGTGTTGTATATTAAATTTTCCCTTATCGTTCCATCAAATAACCAAGTATCCTGTAAAATCATATCAAACAAATCGTGAATGTTGTGCCTGGTTATAGATTTTGTTGGTACTCCATCGATAAATATATCGCCATAATATGCAACACCTATCGTACAATTTTGTTGCGTGTCAATATCATTACCTGTAATTACTGGAACATTATAATTAATGCTATTATCATCTATGTTTAATACAAAATCTTGATTAAATTTTAGTATTTGATTTTTAGGCAAATCGTTGTTGCTTATACAAAAATCTGTTTTATTGTCGTTTATATATAAAATTCCATCTTCATCAATTAATAGTTTAATTGATTTGCCATTGTCAAACACCTTATAGTCTGTCATTTCACTATTAATGATAAGTCTTGGTTGTTTTAATTCATAAAAGCGCATTAATAAGTTTACAATAGTAGTTTTACCCGCGCCGGTTGGACCAACAATGGCCACTTTTTGTCCTGCTTTTAAATTTGCTGTAAAGTTATTGATTATCGTCTTGTCTTTAACGTATCCAAATCTCACATTTCTAAACTCAACATTACCAACCACGCTGTTTTCTTCAATCTTTGATTTCTTTTGACTTTCATCAATCAATTCTTTTTCATCCAAAAGGTCAAAAACTCTTTTTGACGCAGCAGCCGTTTGCTGAATAGACCCCATTGACTGAGCTATTGTTGTAAGCGGTTGTGCAAATAGTCGTGCATAAATAGTAAATGAGATAATTGTTCCAAAATCAATTGCCGAACTCCCGTTGAGAATTAGCGCAACGCCAATAATAAATATTGAAGCATAGGACAAATTACCTGCAAAATTCATTAATGGATGCATTAGTCCTGCTAATGCTTGTGATCTCCAATTATTAGTATATAATTTTTTGTTTATTCCATTAAATTTATCTTTAGACTTTTCTTCTGCATTATATGATTTAACTACATTATGATTAGTATAAATCTCTTCAATGTGACCGTTCATTTCTCCAAGATTTTGCTGTCTTAGATTAAAATATTTTTGTGATTTTGTTAAAATTATAGACATTAATACAAAGCCTAATATTGAGGTGCCAATTGTCACTAGCGCAAGTATCCAATTTACATAAAACATCATTATTACAACACCAAAGAAAAGTGTTATAGCATTAACAAGGTTTGACATCGTCGAGCCGAATGTTTGAGAAATTGTATCAACATCATTAGTAACTCTACTTAATATATCGCCACGTGTGGTTGTATCAAAATATTTTAATGGAAGATTATTGATTTTATTGTTAATGTCCGTTCTTAATCTTTTTGAGGTCTTTTGAGTAACGCCCGCCATCAAAAATTGTTGTAAGTAATTGGCAATTGCGCCGACTAAATATATACAAATTAATGTTATAACCACTTTAGTGAATTTAGTCATATCAACGCCAGAAGATTTGGTTAATCCATCTGTTATAAAATTCATTAAATCTTTAATTTTTTCTGGTCCAACAATTGTTGTAATTGCACCAAAAACTGCAAGAATAAGAGCGGTTATAATTGCCGGTAAATATGGCTTAACATACAAAAATAGCTTTTTAATCGACTTAAAATCTGCTTTTTCTTTTGGTTGATTTAAATTTAGTCTAGGTCCAAATCCAGCCATTATAACTCCTCCTTTGATAATTGTGATAATGCGATTTCTTTATATAGTTCGCACGATTTTAAAAGTTCTTTATGTGTGCCAATTCCAACTATTTTACCTTCATCCAAAACAATTATTTTGTCGGCATCTTTTATTGTTCCTATACGCTGTGCCACAATAATAATTGTTTTATCTATCAAATTTTCTTTAATCGCTTTTCTAACCATCATATCTGTTTTATAGTCAAGTGCTGAAAAAGTGTCATCAAATATAATAATCTCTGCATCTTTATATATGGCTCTTGCTATAGAAAGTCTTTGTTTTTGTCCACCAGAAAAGTTGGTTCCGCCTTGTGCGACTTCGCTTTCCACACCATTTTCAAGTTCGTTTACAAAGTGTGAATTTGAAATTTCCAATGCGAACTTAATCTTTTCCTCATCAAACGTATTGCTACCATATGTGATATTTTCTTTTATTGAGCCCTTAAATAGAACTGCTTTTTGTGAGGCGATTGCAACTTTATCCCTTAGTGTTTTTTCGTCATACTCCTTAACATTGACACCATCTACATACACATCCCCTTCTGTTGTGTCATAAAATCTTGGTATAAGATTTATTAATGTTGTTTTAGCACTTCCTGTTGCGCCAATAATTGCAAGTGTTTGACCCTTTTCAATCTTAAATGAAATGTTGGTAAGTGCTTTTTCATTGTCATCACTATCTGGATAGCTAAAAGACACTTCCTTAAATTCCACCACTCCACAATCTTTGGTGTTTTGTATATATTTTCCATTAATAATAGACGAGTCCGTTTTTAAAACTTCGGCAATTCTATTCCCGGACACTGAGGTTCTAGGCAACAGAATAAATATAAATGTTAACATCATAAACGACATAACCACTTGCATTGCATATTGTGTAAATGCAGCCATGTTGCCCACAACTGCAATTCTCTCGGCGATTGCAACTCCCACATTACCACTTAATGCAATATTATTAACCAAAATTGCCCCAATCCAATAAATTGCAAGCATAAGCCCATTCATCACAAGGGTCATTACAGGCATCATAAATCCCATAGTTCGTGCTGTAAACAAATGATTTGTAGTTATATCATTATTAACTTTCTCAAATTTTTGTCCTTGATAATTTTCAGCGTTAAATGCTCTCACAACTCTAACACCGGCGACATTTTCTCTTGTTATATTATTAATATCGTCCGTTAGTTTTTGTATTTTTTTAAATCGTGGCATACATACCCCAACCAACAATCCTATACAAGTTAAAATAACTGCAACGCTAATAATTACAGCGGTAGTCCACTTTATATTAGTAGCCGAAATTTTACATATCGCCCATACAGCCATAATAGGCGCCTTGAATAATAATTGCACACCCGCAGCCATAAAGTTTTGCATTTGCATTACATCATTGGTGGTTCTTGTAATAAGGCTTGGCACAGAAAATTTTTTCATTTCAGCATTTGAGAATGTGGAAATTTTATCAAATAATTTTTCTCTTAGCGTCATAGAAAAACCGCTTGCTACCCTTGAAATTAGCACAGCACATATTATTGCGGAAACCAAACTTCCGCCCGCGCAAGCAAGCATCAATCCACCGTTTTTCCACACATCGTGCATATTGGTTGTAGTGCCTTGCACTATTGTTGTTAATTTTGCAGTGTAATCAGGCATTTTTAGTTCTAACCACACTTGAACAACTATAAGGGCTATAGTTATTGTTATCAAACACCAATCTCTCTTTTTTAAATTTTTAAATAAACTAAGCATATTAATCCTCACCATATTATTTTTATATTTAATCTGTTTGACACCAATCCACTTTACAATATCAATGACATTATCTTAATATCTTAAATTAATTTTGGTGTTAATGTTATTAAACATTTAAATATTATTCAATTAAACAAACGATATAAATCTTAACAAATGAAATCAACTTTGTCAATCGCGTTGACAAGGTTGCAATACTTTTATAAATATATGCATCAACTATTAAAAATGCCCTTTAATAAGGGCGTTTTTAATTATTTATTTTTATAAAAACCTATAATATCGTTTGGTGTATTTATATCAAATTTGCGTAAGTCAAATGCATTGTCAGTTCCTGATAAATTGTGATACCAATTTGACACCATTAGCATATTCGGACAATCAATATTACATACCTTGGCAAATGATAAAATTAAATCTAACCCATACGGAAAGTCTGAAGTAAAATATCTCGAATCAAAATCTGGAATATAGCCCTCTTCCAATCTAATACTTGGAGTTTTCAACCCTTTAAAGCTATTAATTGATGTTAATTTATTTTTCAATTCATAAATGTTTGTACTTTCATAATGCTCTAGTAGTGGTATTATTCCACTCATATTCATTCCACACTGTGACAAATAGTCTAGAATAGTTTTCAATTCATTGTCCATATCAACCAATAGTTGAGCGCTATCAATATCCCATTCTTCATAGAATAATGGAAGTGACTTATAAACAATATCTTTGTTATAATCTTTAAATAAGCAGTAAAGACGACTTGTATGTAATATTGCATTTGAATTTATTAATGTAATATTTGCATAATTGTCTAAAACTTCTACATCCATATTGTATAATTGTGACAACACAATTGAAATTGAATGTGAGTGTTTAGCAGGAATTGTAGCACTTTTTAAAAATGCTCTAACTCCCGACTCTCTAGTCAATCTTCCCTTTTCAATAATTCTAGTAACTGCATGTACTCGTTGCAAACCAGATATTGTACATCCATGCTCTATACAGGGCTTAAACCACAGTTCAGCACCTCCACTTCCTGGAATAAATATCAGATTCTGATTTTTTAATAATGGCAACATTTCTTTAGACAATTTTTCCAGCAAAAAGTGTGGATAAGTTATAAAAATATACTCAGCACCATCAATTGCATCTTTTAAAGAATCGGTTATTTTTGCAATTTTTGCGGTTGTAATTATTTGAGAATCTTCATTAATTGATTGCATATTGTGTAAATATTGATCAATTTCCCCATTACGATTGCTTATATATAAATTAACATTGTTTTGCTGTGAGAACTTTGTAGCCAATACAGATCCCATATTACCGCCACCAATTATTGCAATGTTCATTTAACCTCCTATTAAATAAATAAATTTCTAAATAATCCTAGTATTATATTATTTTCGTCTGTATCTTTAACAGATATTCTAATATAACTTTGTCCATTAAAATAATTTTTGGTTGACAAATCTTTAATAAGAACATTCTTTTCATTTAACGCTTTCACACAAAAATCATATGAAGATATATTATCAAATTTAATCATAATAAAGTTTGCTTGAGATGGATATGCTTTCAAGCCCTTGATTTTTGCAAGTTCACTTAGCATTCTATTTCTTTCTTCTGCTATTCTATTACAAGCCCTTGCATAATCTTTAGCATATAAATTATATACCTGCAAATAATATTCTGCAAAACTATTAATGTTCCATATTTGCATATCTTGTTTAATTTCTTTTAATAACTCTTTATCGCTAGAAGCCAAAACACCCAATCTTAATCCCGCAACACCGTAGGATTTTCCTATGCTTTTTATAGCTATCAAGTTTGGATATTTCTCCAGCATTTCATTGCTTAATAAAGTATATCTCTTGTCTTCATCTGCAAAATCAATAAATGATTCATCAATAACAACTTTAACGTTTTTATTTTTAGCATATGATAAAAGTTCTTCAACTTGGGTCTTAGATAACATACTTCCGCTAGGGTTATCTGGGCTAACAATCATTAGCATATTTGAGTTATCACACGCACGCTTATATTCGTCAAGATTAATAGAATAATCCCACTTAGAATTGTCAATTGGTATAATTTCGCAATTCCTAAAACATCTTACATATTCATTAAATGTTGGAACACCTACACATATTTTCCCTCTGCTAATGTGACCTAATGAATTTATAAGCTCAGCTGCACCATTTCCTACCAATATATTTCTTTCATCCACGCCAAATACTCTTTCCGCATTCATATTTTGAATATGTAATCCTGATGGGTAATTATTTAATAATATAGGAAATTCCTGCTGTAATTTTTTGACCATTGATTGCGTTGGGAAATATGGATTTACAAGATAATAAAAGTCCAACACCTTGTCATAACGCCAGTATCCACCAAATTTTGATACAAACAAATCATATTTTTGTTTGCCAGTGCTAAACATAGTATTTGCAATATCTAAATCTTGCGCATCATCAATTTCATACCAAGGCAAATTGCCAATCTCATACCCATACATTCCAGTTTTTGACAAATGTGCTATAACCTTAAGTGTGGTTTCATAATAACTATTTAATCCATACGCCTTCATGTATGCTTCTAAGAATGGAATGTATGCATTTGTACAAAACTCTTTGCTTAATTTGTAAATATTAACAGTCTTGTAATATTTGTCTAAATTAAGGTAGTCCATATCCGCTTTGTCAATAAATTGAGTAATATAACCGCCTTTGCCAGAATTTTCGTCATCACATGTCACAACGGTGCCATCCATCCAACTTTTATACTTAGCAATAACAGCAATATTGGGATGTTCGTCTTTAACAATTAAATTAATAACACTAGCATCAAAAATTAAGTCCGATTCCAACAAGATTGTATCATCCTCTTGCAAATATTCTTTTGCCATATAAAAAGAATAAATATTATTTGTTTTGTAATAATCTTCATTGTTAATAAAGCAAAATTCAATACTGCTATTGCTGTACTTATCATTTATATAGTTAATCAGATTTTGACCTTCATAGCCAACAACTATAATCATTTTATTTATTCCAGCTTGCTGAACCGACTCAATTGCGCGATCAATAAGCCTTTTGCCAGCCACTTCAACCATACATTTTGTATTATTATTTGTGTATTTGCCTAATCTTTTGCCCATTCCGGCAGCCAACATTAATGCTTGCATATAAAACTCCTCACCTATAAGTATATAATTATTATAACTAATTTTTATTATCTTGGCAAATGATTAAAGATTCTTAATGTTGATTTGTTTGAAAAAATTTAAAATTCTATTATATTATCTTAATATTGTTAATTGTTTGACTTTTAAGTAATACTTTGTTACAATAATTGTGTTTAAGGAGAATATATGAGGCAAATAACAGATCTTAAGGAATTTCAACAGATCAGTTTAAATATTTTAAAATTTGTAGATAAGGTGTGCAAAGAACATAACATTAAATATTGTCTTGGTTATGGCACCGCCTTAGGAGCAGTGCGCCATGGTGGATTTATTCCTTGGGATGATGATATCGACATATTAATGACACGTGACAATTATGATAAGTTTTTATCTATAATGAAATCAATTAATGATTCACAATACAAGTGTATTGCATTCCCAGATATTTATTATAAATTTGCTAAAGTGGTAGATACTGACACTGTTGTTGAAGAGATAAATAAAAAGGAAGTCGATGGAATGGGTATATATATTGACATTTTCCCAGTTGACAATGTTAATGCCAAGACTTCTAAAAAAGATCATCGCATGGCGGATGCATATAAAACTATGGGTCTACTTGCAGCCAGTACTAAATTTGAAAAAAGTGATGATGGATTATTAACAAGCATTGTAAAATGGCCTATCAGATTGTTCGCTAAAATTTTCGGTTGGAAATTCTGGATTAAAAAGGCTATTAAGCGTTCGACCAAATATAATAATATAGAAACCGATTTGGTCAGTCCCTATGACGCAACCAGAGAAAAAGCTATATATAATAAATCAATGTTTGAAAATTTAACCACAATTAAATTTGAAGATACGGAATTCCCTATTATGAAAGATTATGATAAATATTTAACTCAATCATATGGCGACTATATGACTCCACCACCAAAAGACAAGCAAAAACATCACGCGTGCATCGCATTTCATAAAAATAAGCAGGAGAATTAATCCTGCTTATTTTTTGTTATCTCTTCCACATTCTTATTAGACTTACTTTTTATTCCGCGCCATATATTTTTCAGCCACTTTACACAATTCTTAAATTCCCGCGTCGGCAAATATGCCAGCAATAACAATATTGAAGCTAGCGCCATACAAGCGCCAAATTTTATGATTAGCCATAAGATTGTTGCATCAGGTATAAATGAACATATAAATATACAAATTACAGATATGATAATTGTTATAATGGCATCTATAAAATAAGTTTTAAAATAGCCTTTTGAGCTTTTATTAAAATAATACTTATGCAAGACTAGTGGTTCAACCCAGAATGGAGATACAAGTGTACTAACAATAGTACCGATTATTATACCATTAATACCAATAAAAATGCCCAATACTAAAGAAACGACTAAATTTACTAAAGCCTCTACTATTGGCATAAATTTTTTATGATTATATAGCCCAGAAGCATCTCTAAAGATTAATGTGCTATTACGCATCCTCATGAGATAATAACTTATACATAGCAATATTACAGTACTGTAGTTAAGCATAAATTCTCCACCGCCAGTCCACAATCTGATGAATGGTTGAATCAATATAACAAGGCATATTGTAGTAAACGATGCCATTAATGAAAAGATAAAATGTATTTGCTTATATTTTTTATACACATATTCTTTATCTGCACTTGCTATCAAATTTCCAACACTAGCAGTTAATGCATTGATAAATAGATAAAACATAGAAACCAGTGAAGATGTTATCATATAATAGTTTGAGTATGCCCCCAATACTACTGCACCTAATATGGATGAAATCAAAATATTGTCAGTAGAATATACAATAACATTTCCAACTTTTTGCACACTCAAGGCCGCCACGTTTTTAGTGATTTCGCTCTTTACAGCGGGATCTAGAGGTCCCCCCTTACCATTGATTTCTGGAAACAATTTATTTGCCGACTTATGAATTATTAAACATTCTAATAATGTAAATATAAGATTTACGATAAAATATATATAATAATTTTTAAATATAAAAAGTACAATTATCTGCAACACAGTCATTGCAAACATACATACACTTTTAATTTTGTTTTCTATATCATTTCGTTGATAAGCAAATAACAATGATCGTTTATGAGCTGAAAAATAACCAACTAAAGTATTTATCAAATACAGAATATACAAAAGATATATATTTATATCAACAGTAACGCCACCTCTTATGAAAAATTTAATAAATGGCAAAATCACAATTCCTAACGACAATACTGTTAAAGCGATTATTAAATAAAACTTTTTATACAAATTTTGTAAGGATTTAACTTTTTCGGTATCACCTTCTGCGATAGGCTTGTACATACTAAATACAATAGACGAGCCAATACCCAGTTCAGCCAAATTTAAAAACGAAAATATGTTTGTAAACAACCCATTTAGTCCCAGATACTCTGCGCCCATTATATAAATAAGGGCGGTACGCAAAACAAATTGCAACAGCAGTTGTGTTGCAAATTTTATCATATTAAACACTAAATTGTTTTTTACATTATCGGTTCGTGTCATATTTTTTTTATGATTTAATTTATTGTCTTTATTATTTCACTTTTATACTTTTCATCTGTTGAATCTTCAGGATTTCTACCACCATCAGCCTCGTTAACATACTTTGATGGAATTGGAACTTTTTTAGTTGCCCCCATCCTAAACCATTCATATTCTATATCAATATGTCCCAAATCTAAGCATTGGCAGTGGTCGCTCATTTCATAAGACAAGACTGTTGCTGTAGGTCCCAACGCTAAAATAACTAAATCGTCCTTATTTGCATTGTCTAAAATTGCCTGTTTAATCTCTTTATATTTTTCATATGAATTAACCGGAGGACATAATATACGTTTAATTGATTTAGCATTATCAAACAAATCGTTGCCAACGCCCAATCTGCTTTGCGCCCCTTCAACAAAAACTATATTTCTATCTTGCCATAGCTGTTTTAATTTTTCTACATAAGCTGGAATCTTGGTCGCGTCTTTTTTCCTTAGATAAAATCTACTAATAAAAGCGTCACCTAAAATTGTCTGCTTGCCAAAATAAAAATTCCATAATCCACCGCGATTTCTTTTAAATTGTTCCCAATATTCATATGGACCTGGCTTTATGTTATCTAAATTAAAACTAGCTCTATTAAAGATATCGGGAATACAAACCAAACACTTATCATTGGTTTTACAAGATTTTAATTTTTTGCTTAATTCTTTATTATAATCTTGGAATTCTAAGTCTATTCCTCGCATCAATCTTAACTCGCCATCGCCAAAGCGCGTAATGCTACATCTGTTTTTTAATATATAATCGATTGTATCTAAATCATTAAGCACATCAGGTTGCTTACAAGTTACTCTATATATGTAATTTAAAATCTTGTCCTTTGCATATTTAAAAAAGTATTTTTTATTCATATGTACGTCCTTTAACTTTATTATAAATTTTCCCAGCCAAACCAAAAGTGCAGAAATTAATAACTTTTTTCACCTTGCTGTAGAACTTTTGTTTTGCTGTATACCACGAAGCGTTATACCAATGTATCGATCGTGTATTTGACGTTATTCGTTTTTTGTTTGTTATAACATCTATCGGGCTAAAATATTCAGAAGCATAAAATTTTGTATTTCCAATTTCTTGAGTTATATTTTTGCGCTTTAGCCCCTTTTGTTCAAAATACTTTGTATATACCTCACATATAGTTAAATTAATTAGATTGTTTATATCAAATTTAAGCGTCTTATATACATCTAAAATATTTCTTAAATCTTCATTGCGTGGTTCTGAAGCCATAAACAATCCGGGATTTAATAAGTTAGATGTCTCAAAACCTATAATACAATTAGATTTATCTAACAAATCTTCTATAGGCTTAATCAATTCAACGTCTATATCAAAATATACACCACCTTCATTGTATAAAATTTCTGTTCTTAAAACATCTGAAGCAAATGCATACTTTTTAGCATCAAGCGCATCTTTTACAAATTGATATTTATTTAAATCAAGATTACTCTCATTCCAGCATTTAATTTCATAATCTGGGCAAAATTTACGCCAACTAGCAATGCATTTCTCTGCAATCTGCGGCAGTTCTTTGCCTCCAAGCCAAATATAATGAATAACTTTAGGTATCATAGATTCTCCTTAAAATCCAAATATGAATGGACAAACTCCACAAGTATTTTTAGCTGCATATAAATATATCATAAATCCCCCAGCAATTACATACACCATTATATTGGCTGCGATATATAATTTCTTATTGTGTTTTAATCCTTTTACAAATAGTGGAATTAAAATCAATAGCGAAGTAAAGAAGTACATATTTAGCCTATTAAATAATTGTGGCATATGAATAATGAACCCCGCCATTCTAAATAGAGGAACAAACATATAAATTAGCAAAAAGAAATCGTATAATCTGCTTTCTCTTTCGTATAGTTTCAACCACTTATATTTAGCTACGTACATAACAATAAATATTGCCGCCAACGACAATGAATATAATGTGTTAACCCAATCAGATTCAACCACAAAAATTAATCTATCATAATATTTTGTATAATAATCTATAGGTGTAAACTTTTCCATTAATCTTAACACGTCAGGAAAAATGTGTGAGCCTACCGCCACTATTATAAATGCCAAGCACACAAACCACAAACGAGGCTTAAAATATCTTAATGGAACAATCACAAGACATATTAAAGCACTTACGTGGAAAATTGAACCTAACATTATACATATTATCGAACTTATCCACTTTTTGTCTACAAGCCTTATAATTGCTATCAAAACAAAAGCCATAGCAATAATTTGTCTATATGCGCTTAAAGACTGAGCGAAAACACCTAAAGCAACATATAAAATTAGGCTCATAAATTTATTAACAGAAACCTTATTTACAAATAGTACAATTACTATTGATACAAATAAAGAAATTGTAAATAATAGACATCTAAATGGAAGATTTAATGTTGTCAGAATTGAATTTAAAAAGGTATAACCCATTTCAAATTTATTTCCCAAATAACTAACAAAAGGAATTGATTTGCCATCTAACAAATTTGTATAATATCTATAATAATTATAAGTATCTAAACCGCAATCCAAAGATTTGAACGTGGAAAAAAACACTAGCGAAATTATTGTTATAACTCTATACTTGAAAACCCAAGACAAAACTCTTTTAGTCTTAGATGATTGACCTTCTACCAATACTCCTTGACGTTTCAACACCCATTCCGCACAAAAATCTAAACATATTAACCCTATAAGTACAAAAAACCAAAACATTATTTGCTCCTATAGTCCCTCGTATATTTTTTCAAGTTCAGCTTTTACACTTTCAATTGTATATTGCTCGCTTTGTTCAATATTAAATTCTTTAAATTGATTGTACATCTCTTTGTTTTCTAAAATTTGTGCAATTTTATCACTAAAACCATCAGCATCATCTGGCTCAACAACAAATCCACCTTTTCCGTCAACAATCAAGTCGCGATTACCGCGAACATTACTAACCACACATGGAAGACCAAAACTCATTGCTTCAATAACAGATAATGTCAACCCTTCCTGAAATGATGCCAACATAAAAATATCTGATGCTATTAAAATTCTATTTATATCTTTTCTAAATCCTAACAATAAGACATTGTCTTCAATTCCTAATTCTTCGATTTGTTTTTTTATTGACTGTTCTTCCTCTCCTCTGCCACAAATAACATATTTAATGTTAATGCCTTTAGCTTTCAATTCTTTGATCGCTGCCAACATTGTCTTATAATTCTTTCTTTTTATAAACTCCGCAATTGTGACTACAACAAATTCGTCATCTTTTATATTCAAAGATTGTCTAATTTCTGATTTAGACTCGTTCGTTTCTTGATATTTATTAAAGGACATACCAATCCCGTTAATCTTGAACACTTTTTTAGCCTTCATCTTCTTTGCGTTTTCATAATCTTCTTGGTTAATAGTAATTAGTATATCGGTATATTTTGCAAGCCATTTCTCGACAGGCTTATACACTAACTTATTAACAACTGAACATCCCTTAAAGAAATGAAATCCGTGTGCAGTGTATATTACAGGAATTTTAAACTTTTTAGCCAATAGTCTTCCCATCATACCACCCACAGGCTGTTGGCAGTATATCAAATCATACTTATTGTCTTGTTGCAACTTTTTTAACTGCTTATACGCTTTAATATTGGCAGGCTTTAATGGATTACGACTAAAATTAATCTCATGCATCGTTAATCCATATTGATTTTTTAATTCATCAAACCAAAATCCAGTCTTAGCACATACACATTCAACAATGTTCCCATTCTCTTCCAAATGCTTGATATGCGGTATTAAAAACTGCCATATCATATTATCTGTTGTGCATAGCATCATTATTTTTTTGTTGCTAAACATATATTCTCCTTAATTAAATTTTAACAAATAGTCTTATTTCAATAATAAACAAATTCAGTTAATAAATCAAGTGATTTCGACATTTAATTTATAAATACTCTATAATAATTCAAATTTCTATCTTGATTTTAATTGTTATGCTTGATTGTGGCATTAGTTTAACCATTAAAACTCAGTTTTAGTATAAAGCATATCTCATTTCAGACTCAAATTTAGGTCATTTTCAACAAATTTAAAAAAAATTATAAAAATTTGTAAAAAATCATTGACATTCATTTTACGTTGTGATATTATAATAATGCATTTGGCGTATGGGGGTATAGCTCAGTTGGCTAGAGCACCTGCCTTGCAAGCAGGGGGTCTGCGGTTCGAATCCGCATATCTCCACCATAACAAATGCCCGATAAAATCCAACATATTTATCGGTTTGATATAGGAGTGTAGCTCAGCAGGTTAGAGCACCACCCTGTAGCCGAGCAATTTATTGCGCACGCCAAGGTTCTTGAGCTTGCGAAAGGTTCTTCTAAGGTGTCACACCTTATCAGGAGCTAAAGACAGATGTAAAGTCTAAAAAACATACTTAATATAGGAGTGTAGCTCAGCAGGTTAGAGCACCACCCTGATAAGGTGGGGGTCGGTGGTTCGAGTCCACTCATTCCTACCATACGCTTTAATATACGAACCAGACATAGATAGAGCATATCTAGTTAGGAA
>JAZUAB010000092.1:0-15777 GCA_045637745.1 Candidatus Onthoplasma sp.
CTTAATTTATTTACAAATGGCACAAAATGCTTGCAAAGTAAATTGTTTAGTGTTAATATATAAATATAAGGAGTATAAAATGTATTTAACTTATTATCTATTAGGCATTATATTGTTGCCTGGATTAATATTTGCTGTGTACGCTCAATCTAAAGTTACAACAACTTTTAACAAATATAAACAATTTAATTACTCGGCTACTAAAACGGTTAGTGAAAAAGCCAGATTTTTCCTAGATGCTTTAGGTTTAACCAATATTAAAGTAATTAAAACCTCCGGATTCTTAACCGATCATTACAATCCTAAAACTCAAACCGTTGCATTGTCTGACGAAGTATACAGTTCAACATCGGTTGCATCGTTAGGCATTGCGTGCCACGAAATTGGTCACGTCTTGCAACATAAGCAAGGCTATCCATTGCTTAAGTTAAGAACTTGGCTAATCCCAGTTATCAATATTGGCAGTTTCTTAATGTGGCCATTGGTTATTATTGGATTAATGTTGGAATTCACTCAATACTTTTACACTGGTCAAGTATTAATTATCATAGGTATTGTGATATTTGGATTGTCGGTTATATTTAGTGCAATCACTCTTCCAATTGAAAAAGACGCATCAAAACGCGCATATAAGATGTTGGTAGAAACTGGCGAATTAACTCAAGAAGAAGGTCAAGGTGTTAAAGCCGTGTTAGACGCCGCTGCACTTACTTATGTTGCAAGTTTGCTTGTATCAATATTATCATTTGTAAGATTTGTATTAGCGATATTTATGTCATCACGTAGAGATTAAAGTTATTAAAGGGGTATTTTATGAGATATGATATAGTCAGGCAGAAACGCCGTTATGAGATGCTAGACAAGCGTAGCAAGGCTGAAGTTTTAAATCTAATCAACTTTTTTGGTAGATACCAAATTCGTAATCAAGGCAGAACTGCAAAACAATACATTTATTATGATACTGAAAATCTAGATTTATACAAAAGTGGTATCGCATTGTTTAGAACAGTTGTTAAAGGTAAACATACCTTAATTATGACTCTTGAAAGATTGTATAATGAGGACAATAAAGGACTTCAGTCATATTCTAATAAACGCAATGAAATTGAAATCGAGCCTCGCAGTAGCATTTTTGACTATCCGGAATTTTTAAGAAACAGCTTTAAAAACATGTGGGACGGATTTTTAAATCTAGACCCAGATTATCTATTAAAAAAGTTAAAGCTTACTTACAGCATCGAAACAATTAGTGAAGAATTCAAGCTTATCAACGGCACGGGTTTAAAATCAACATTGTCTTTTGATAGCGATAAATATACTAATCATTGGACGAACAGAAAGGCTGATAGCTTGTTCTTAACAGTATATCAGCACTCTCGTGACGATACAAATGAAGAATATGAGAATTTATTATCAAAGCTTGAACGATATTGCAGATCTCTAACTTTGATTAAAGAAAGTAAAATTGATTTAGCTAGACAAAAAACCAAAGAAGTTATTAAAGAATCAAAGAAAGATAAAAAGTTAAAACGAAAAGAAATTGAAGAAGAAAGTTAACAAAAAAAATTAAGCATATCGCTTAATTTTTTTATTTATTATTCTTCCACCTCAGGCGCATCTCCATCTTTATATACCCCTAATAATTTTGCTTCAAAGGCTTCGTCATCAATTGTGTTGCCAACCTTGATGCTATATAGATATGTGTTATTACCTTTAGTTGCATATACATATAAATTATCGGCATCTATATCATAACTATAAGTTTGCAATCCTTCAAGTGTTAATACTGATTCTTGAGTGTTATCTCCCATTGTTTTAAAGTTGTAATAATTAATACGTTTAATATCGTTGCCAGATTTAAAGTAGATGTAATTATTTTTGATTGCCATAATTTCTAACTTGCTATCAGCTATAGGTGTAGCCTCCAACTCTGCGCCAGAACCATATGATAAATAGTATGTCTTATCACTGCTTTGCGCAATATAGCCATCAGTTTCATTGTCTAAGAAATAAAAATCAGTGTAAGAATCGTCTGCAGTCAACTTGTCTTCAAACTGTCCTTCCGAGCCAGCCAAATTCATAATTGCATTTTTAGTTGCATCTACACGATAATAACAAGTAAAGTTTGGATATTCAGTACTTTTTGCCTTATAGTATAAATGCCCAAATTTATAATCAACTAGTTCACAAGTTTCATAACTAGTAACTGCTTTATACTCATTTTTGTTACTAACAATATTATAGTTATATATCTCAACTGCACCATCAGCATTAGTCTTTGTGTAGAAGATATTTTTATAACTATTGCTTTCAAATACATCGTCAGTATCGCGATGCAATACTATTGTTTCAATTCCTCTGTCAACAACATTTGCATCGAAGTCACCATAACATTTAACACGTCTTAATGTGCCATTTTCGTTTATCATTAAATAGACGCTTCCGTCAGCATAATAATATTCAAAATCAATATTAGTCGCATTTGAACTTGAACGATATACCCTCTCAGCCTTGCCTCCGCTAATATTTACACGATAGAAATCTAATTTAGCAGTTTTTAAATCACCCTGTTTATTAACTTCGGCTGTAGGCGTTGTGTAATAAATATAATTACCAAATACATACAAACTTGTGCTTTCAAATCCAGCCAACCCAGAGCTAAGTTGTTCAGCATTAGCCAATGAGCCGTCTTCATTGTATGTCAACTCAGCATTATCATTTACCTTTGCACGATACAATCCGCCAACAGTAAATTTCTTATCCAAGTTTTTAGTTGTATACACATTATAACTTGAATATCCATTAACAAAATAAATATAATTTCCGCGTGTTACAACCATACCGCCGTTACCATTAGATGCAACGCTGGTATCAACACGATCTTTGCCCTTAGTTCCGCCACATGCAGTTAAGCCAAGTGTGACCACACTTAGTAATAGGCATAATGTAAACTTAATAAATTTTTTCATTTTCATCCTCGCATATAATAATTGCTATTTAACACAATCATAATACCACGACTTAGAAATATTTGTCAAATATATTGAGCAAACTTTTTGATATAAACCTTGTTTTTAGATAAAAGTTTGCTCTTCAAAATTAAAAATCGACAAAAAAAGTGATTATTATAACTTTTTGATTGTCAATTGTCATTTTTTTTGTCACCCGATATTATATAATTTATATAGATTATTAAATGTTAAACAATTTAATATATTAATAAAAGAGGTAATAATGTTTTGTAAAACAATAATTTTATCAAATAGTAATAATATCAATACAAATTCGCCAAAGGGTATTTTAACACTATCTAAACAAGACAACAAAGTTTTAGGTAAAATACGACTATACAACATTTCCACATTGCCCATTAATTCAAAAATAGGACTATACATAAACGAAAAAGTATACACTTCGGCAATAGTCAAAAAAACACATCACTTTGAATTTAATTTAGATGAAAATATCGATATTACTCAAAGTATATATTGCGCCATAATAGATAATTCATTAGGTACCAAAAATGTTTTGCTTGAAGGCGGAAGCTTTAATGGCTTTTATTTTGCCGACTCGCCTATTGATGCCGTACTAGAAGCAAAAGATGAACAACTGGATCAAGAAATTGATAAAGCACTTTCTGTTGACGAGTGCAATGATTGCAAAGATTGCACTAATTGTGAATATAAAAAGTTTTTTTACCAAAATCAGTCCTCTAGCGATATAACTTCACAAAACATAGAAAATATTGCCCTTGAAAATACTGTTGATAATGATGAAAAAGATATTGAACAGCCTCAAGATGAACCTGAAAACCCTACAGACTTATCAAATGAAAACGAAGTAAAAACAGGCGAACAACTTGCATTCCTGAACGAAATAATATATCAATTGGATGAAATGTTTGCAAAATACCCTAGCGATGATATGCTTAATAGCATAATTCCAGACTCTAAATTTATCAAGGTTGATGGCGCTAATCCTTATGTTTTAGGTGCAATGTATGAAAACAAATTTTTAAAATATATTGCATATGGCGTCCCTGCGACTTATAATAGTTTACCTCCTGCAGATTTAGGAAAACATTATCAGTGGTTGCCATTAAATCCTAATGATGTAATGAGTGATGGCTATTATATGATTTATCAAGACGCAACAAACGGAACTATTGTAGAAATCAAGTTTGAATAGCAAAAAGAAGTGGAAATTCCACTTCTTTTTCTTGCGCCACTTTTATTCTGTAGGTTATTCTTATGTCCATTCTTCCAACACTTTTGGGCTAAATGCAATATAATGATCAGTATAGCCAGAAGATGTTGTCCAATATTCATATGTGCCCTTATGCGCTATAATATAAGCAATAATTGTGTTGTCATCATTTGCGTAGCTTATATCTTTAATCTCAACATTTTGTATTGGAGTTATTTTATACACGCTCGTTTTACCATCTTTTGCCTCATACTCCTTAACCTCAGAAGTGCTACCTGCTGATAATGTAACTGTAAGATTTTTATTTTCATAAGTTACAGCGACATCTTTAAATGTTTTTCCTGCATCTTCAGTTTGGGTTATATAATCAACACTCGTCAATCCTATTATTAATCCAAACACCTTACTGCAATTAATCATATTCTCATCAGAGCCAGTAATATAATCTGAATTGATTGAATAGTAGCTATTAACCTTTGATGCAAATGTGCTAATAAATTTATATGTCAACACATTGTTTTTATAGCCCGATAATGCATCGCCATAGTCTGATAAACCTGTATATGTGACACGATTTTTAATAGTATTATATACAGCTTTGGTTTGCGTTGTGGCAGAGCCATATTGAAGATTGACAGCTATAATTGTGTCATAATTATAGTCGGTTCCTGCGATTCCTCCCACAAAATAGCCATCCAAATTACTAGATACAGAACAACTTATTATACTGCCCTCAATATTTCTACCAACTATTCCTCCAACTGTAGACATATTGGCATTGGTAGATACTGTTATATCACTTGAACACTTGTATATCAATCCGCCTATATTTAATCCTACTATACAGCCATTCACTCTAGCAAAATTATTAAAGGTATCTTTGGTGTTTATATCTACAACTGCTCCATTTTCCACCTTAGTGGCATATATATTTGAATTCAAAATAGCACCACGGTTTTCGCCAACAAGTCCTCCAGATACATATACACCTTGATATTTAGATGTTTCTGTTAGATTGTAGTTCATCTTATCAATGCTGGTATATTCTCCAACAAAGCCAAACGCGCCTCCTACAGTTTCAGCAATCAATACAATGCTATCTGCAATTGTGATGTGCGAAATTTTACGATAATAAATTAATTCTCTATTATCTAACGGTGGATTAGTATTTCTAATATAACCATCAACAATTCCGGCAACAGCCCCAGCATATGAAACTTCAGAAATATTGTCTATACCTTTATCAACATAATGAGATTTGTACAAATTATATTGACTTGAACTGGTGTATGAATAAGTAGCAAACGAACTTATGTTACTGCTAATGCCATTAACATCAAACGAGCCTTTTATCACTCCAGCCAAACCGCCAACTGCATTTTTACCTAAAATTAATAGGTTTTGACTATCAACTTTAATGTTATAAATGTACGAATCGACAATAATTCCGGCTAATGCTCCGACAGCATTTGTATTGGATGCTTTAATCTCGGTAGGTTGCAAAATCAAGTTTCTTACAAACACAATATTTTCTCCAACGCCCGAACCATCAATTAATCCAAACAAACCAACTTGTTGCAGTTTGCCAGTATTATTAATTCGATAATTTTTGATAGCCATATCATTACCTTCAATCCACGTTTTTAAAGTTGTGTCTGCTGTTGAAGGGTTTGTTTCTACATACTCAAAATCCAAATCTCTAACAATTCTAAAATGTCTATCAGCATCTATAACTCTTGTTTCATCTATACCATCAGTAAAATAAACATCATATGTTTCTAAATCATATATATTGTAGATTTCACTAAATTCATCTGTATAACCAGCATCTTTAATCTCTGGAGACGCTAGCCCCATAGTCCAAAGAGCATAATCGCCAAATATAAAATCATATTTTTCTTGATTGTTAGCATTGTCTGTAGAAATTTGATTTAAACCACTAACTTTATTAATTTTTGTAGCGTCGCTAATAAAGTAGCAGTTATTTATTGTGCCAACGTTGGTAGTTATGAATATGAATTGCTCATAGAACCTGCTTTGTCCAACATCTGCGTATGAATATGAATTAGTTACAGTACCAGAAGTTTGGTATACAAATCCACTGATATTGCCCTGAGATACTAGCTTAATATTTGTTGTATAACAATTATCAATTGTTCCCGAATTATTGTACACAAAGCCAGCAACGCTACCAACACTATTTATATCACCTGTATTAGACTTGTCTGACTTTACATAACTTAATGATATGTATCCCACGCTGGAATTTTCAACAACAAATCCGGCTGTATTAATATTGGACACATAGTCTTTGTCTTGTTCATTGCTATTCACTGTTATTTTTCCAGTAAAGTTAGTATTAACTATTTTTCCATAGTTTTCAACACTAACACCACCTATAATTGCCAATGCATCCATCTCTATATCAGATGTTGAGTTGGTAATTGTTGCAACCAAGGTTGAAGTGTTCGCACCATTGATTGCACTGATACCGCCAACAATAATTTTATCTGCTTTTATCTTGGAAGATACAATTTTGACTTGTCCCGATGTAAACACATTAGTAATAATACCATTATTTTCACTGGCAACTGCACCAAAATGTATATCATTCACAACTTGCTCATCTGTTGTAATATATTCATCAAAGTTCAATCTTATTGTTCTATCATTCTTGTCCTTATATTCAATCTTTAAATTTCGTATGATAGTGTTTTCCGCAAGTGTGCCAAATAAACCAATTTTCATATTGCCGGTAGTATAATTTTGAACTAGTTGATCCATATTGAAGCTTCTAATCCTAATAGTTGCACCATTACCATTTAATTCGGCAATTGCCGTATCAATAGGCACGTAATTGTAGAACTCGATAATTTCAACATCTTTAGGAATTTCGTACCTGTCACCCTCTATCATATCTTCAAATTTTTGTTGAGAGGTAACTTGCTTGTACGGACCCAACAATTCTGTCTTTTGCGATATATCAAAACTAAATTCCTCATTAAATTTTATATCGTCGTCAGACGTTATAATAGGATAATAATTTTGATATTTTACATTAAATTCAACTGTCAAGTTTGTTTTGTGAATTAAATGATTTTCACCTACATTTTCCTTGCCTTCCCTAGCAACAATATTAAATCCCATATTGTCTGTAGAATGAGTAAATTCAACAACATCAACTGTTATTTCTTCTTTTGTATTATCTGGCTTAGTTATTTCATAGGTCTCTGTTTGTTTATAGGTTTCGTTTGCTATTATTTCTTCTTCGCCAAATTTTACTGTAACATCACTACCAATGCTATTTAGATTTTCAAGCAGGTCTCTAATAGCGCCGAAATCTCCACCCAAGTCTTCAGAAATATTGTCAAGTCTATATTGAACATTCCAGTACCCATTATTATAATAGGAAATATCTTGCTTATCAAAATAGAATTGAGTCTTAAACTCTTCGCCCCAATGTCCATATATATCACCCGTAGACAATGAATGAGTCATACTAACCCCATGCACGACCATACTAACAATAGTAAATGTCATTGTTGCGCTACAACTTTCAGTCACACCATTCAACTTTTTATATGCAGTAAAGTTGATTGATATGGTCTTGCCCAGCAACTCTATACGTTTGTTTGGATTAAATCTTAATAAATATTGTCCATTTTCATAGGCGAAAGTAATGTGCTGATTATTAGTAATTTCAGTATCACCATCCATAATTTTAACATTATATGCCAATGAATTGTCATCAATATTAATTGTTTGAATTGAGATGCCCGCTTCAACACCTGTTGCCAAATATATAGTTTCAGTATTTACTGCTTCTCGCTGATTATTACCCAAACTTGTATTAACTTCTTTGGAAACTCCATTAGGGTAAGTGTATGTCATCACTACTGTAGGGTACATAATCGCCTGTAGCACTAATGGCTCGCTAATAATTGCTTCACCATCTTTGTCATACACTGTAATCAACAAGTTGTGTTCAATATTTGCAGTAGAGTCAAGTGGCAATTTTGCCAATAAATATAATTTTGATGTTTTATACTCATACTTTTTAAGCCTTATACCCCCATCTGTCCATATATCCATATTGTCCATAGAACTTAAATCTGGTTTTACTTGTTGGAATAAGATTTTATCTTGAATAGTAGTATCTTGAATTTCAACATAATCATACACCGCAATGCTTGGATTAATATCAACGGTAATGATATTAGTTGAGCCTGGTCGTATCACCTTGGTTTCATATGCCTCATCCAAATCTGGTATAACAGAATCTTCTTCCATTCTATAGTTCAATGGCATAATATTAATTATTCGCTGATAATTAATATTAATGTGGAATATCGTAGATACAATAACCTTTCCACTTTCATCTTCAACACTTAGTGTTATTTGAATTTTAAATGGTAATGTTGAATAATAAGCATTTTTATTTAATTTTATTTTAATACCAAACGCTTGAATTTCATTTACCAAGTCTTCGCTAGAAATATCTAAGGCTATTGTGCCCTTTATTTTAGATGCATCAAGAGTGAATTCTTTAGTCCCTTTATATATAATGTCTAACATCTGCAAAGCATTTATCTTTGTACCATTAATGGTTTCTTCAAAATCTCCAAGTACTTCACCAGTAACTTTAATTGTATTAACTTGAATGTCGGTAGATACTTTTACGCCCAAGTTCACCGCCTCATCAGCAGGCATCATTTCAACTAATGTTTTATCAGTATTAATTGCAGTTGCGCCCTTTCTGGTTGTTACTGTAAAAGATGTCTTATAATGGTCTTCCAATTCCTTTTCAATAGTATATGAATATGCCCCATTAGTGTATGTAGCAATCACATAAGGTTTTGCTGTTATTTTAAATGTGCCAGCAAAATGTTTGTGAATGTTAATGGTAATAGGCTCATCGTTTGGCACTAATACAAAATTTGTTCCGGCAACCATATCATTAATTGTAATATAATCTGTTATTTCTTCGCCAGTTTTTAATTCGCCTTCACCAATAGTTATTGTCAATCCAACCTTCATATTTGTGGCTTGCTTATATTCATATTTGTTGCCATATCTAGTGATATCTCCCGAATAGTCAGCATATATAATCTTACTGCTTCCGTTTACAATTGTAATTGTTTTGCCTTCTAAATTTTCACTTCTTGTATCTGCGCTAGAATATAACCCAAATTTAAGCACCTTGCTACGCACAATAACTACAAAACTTGCCGTTGCACTAGGATTTAGTTGAGATACTATTGTAATCACAACTTGACCTTCATTGCGTAGCAATAGTTTTCCACCATCTAACACTCTTACAATATTGCTATTGCTACTACGAACATTAAATCGTTTCCAAGTGTTAGGAATTACAACAATTCCATTATCATCTACAATGTGATGCATATCTAATGTATTCAACGCGTACATATCTGTTAAAGCATTTTCACCAGTCAAATCAGTAAATTGATAATAATATAATATCAACGCTTTAGCCCTATAATCACTCTCATCACCCGATGTGTCGGTAGTGTCTTCTAGATGTGCTCTTACAGTATATCTTGTTTTTCCCTCATGATTTTCATCATTTATATTATACCTCTCATATACACCTTCCCTAACTTCAACATATTCGCCATTAGCATTTTCCTCATACAATTTCTTATCTTCATTAAAATAAAGTTCAAATGATTTATCTATCTGAATACTAATAGGTATTTGACTTACAATATTTTTAAGTTCGCCTGTATCTTCATAAACTCCACAATCTATAATATAAGGTTTGCCATTATTAATTGAAGTGTCTTGACTAAAGCCGGCATTCGCATCTGGAACAATCACAGGAGATGCAATTGGATTTAGTTGATTATCTCCGCTATAGTTTGCCACAATAGCATATGCGCTATAATATGGCAGATCTGGATTCCCCCCCTCAAATTTTGCCAATGCAGTATAGTTAACATTATTAACAACATAATTTTTGATTATGCCATAAAAATACGCATGATATATAGCACCATAGCCTTCCAACAAGCCAATTAATCCCCCGACCTTTGTGCCGTCAATTGCAACACTAGCCAAACCGCTAACAACATTCATTTTGTTGCTAGTAGCAAATGTTGTGTTGGACGATTTTGCATAGCCTATTAATCCACCAATGTTATTATTACCTTTTATATCGTAAACATCTACTTCAATTTGATAATTCCATGCAAAGCTATTGGCATAACAATATTGTAATGTGGTGTCGTCTGCAGAGCCAATTAATCCACCAATATTATTATTGCCGACAACTGCATTTTGCGCCGAATATACTTCATAATACACCTTTTGATACGTTCCATATTGGTCATATCCAACAGCGCCACCAACATTATTGTTACCAATAACTTGAGCCGAAGAATAACTGTTTTGTATTTGGAATTGATTTGTTCCAGGTGTTAAAGTTATGCTAGTAAGTGTTTCAAAGTCTTCATTGTTAATGTCTGGTCTACCCTTTGTAAGTGTCGCACTAATATAATTTCCGGTATTGGTATTCTTACCAATCAATCCGCCGATGTTGTTTACACTTAGTGTTCCAGCACTATTTTGACCAGATACTTTTCCCATGCTATAAACATTAATTACAGCACCTTGATAATAATTTTCATTAGTTCCATCTTTATTGATATCATAATTAATTGTAGTCGCAGTTCCATTATTATAACCAACAACACCGCCAACTGCACTATCAGTTAAATTACCTACACTATGCACTCGTAAATCCACATCTGCAGTTGCGCCTTGGTTGTCATACGACACCTCATACATAATTTCGCTATCAGGTGTACCCAATGTTTGAGGTAATGCGCCCAATATAACACCGTTATTTTGACCTACAACACCACCAAGTATAACTTTTGCGCGTGAGCCATTTGTAACAGTAATATTGCCCTCAACACCAACCAGTTTAGAATCATCAATATGTATCACATTGCTATTTAGTGATACCATTCCACCAGTTGTGTAAGTATTGGCAATACTATTTGCATTAATCGTTCCACTTACTTGTACACTACAATTATATATCACCCCTGCATTCTCACCCACAAGGCCAATCTTAACATCGCCTTTAGCTTCAGTTGATTTATAATTAATATCTACCATAAAATCAACGTTCTGCAAATTTGGTTTATAGTCGGCTCTTAATGCAAGTTTGCTAAACAAAGTAGGATTGCTTTCTGTTAACATAATTCCGCGTATTGTAAATCGTGCAGAATCATCATTTTGTCTGTAACTTGATATCACACCTTTGAAATCATTGATTGTAATTCCTTCGCCAGCCAAATCAATATTATTAATCAATGCAAAATGCAAATAATTTTCACCTTCAGTAGTAATATTATTAATATTTTTAAAATCTTCCGCAGTTGAAATTAGATATGGATTGCCTTCGCTACCATCCGCCACCAACACGTCTACAACCACATATGGTTTATGCCCTTCACTAACTCCAGTAGAATCAATATACTGAGTAAAGTTTAGATAATTAATCACACTATCTATATTGTCTATCACTCTATCTTTAGCAACCACTATCAGCTTATATCTTCCAGCCTTCAATGCTTGTAATTGTCCAGAACTACTTACTTGTGTATTGCCCTCTCCAGTCAACTTATAGCCACCAGAACTGCATACAATATACTCAAAGCCTGGCATTGATATTTCGCTATTCTCATCTTTAGCATAAGCAATAGGGTTAATCTGCAATCTAGAGCCCTTATTCAAATTAATAAATGGTGTGCCCGCCTCAAGATATCTAATATCATTATTTAATTCTACTCTGTCAGTTAGTACTGGATTTTTTACAATCACACTACAAGTTATTGGATATTGTATACCAAATTGAGTGATTAGCACTTCTATATTACGGCTTATATCATAAGGCATATTATTGGTGCTAAATTGATAGGTTGACGTTAATTTGCCTATTTGAGAGCCTGCCGCAACTATTCCGTCACCGCCATTTTGCCATTCTATATCCACATAATTGGCAATGGTTTTGCTGTTATTATTTAAATTAATATTTAGTGTATGTTTGCCGTGTATTGATTTAAACTCTTGATTTATTATTTTATCATAATCATATTTTTCAAGATTTGTAACTGCTTGAAGTGGATTTGTATCATAAAAATATGCCGAAGTTAAAGGTTCATACACATATATATAAATAGTTTTTTCACACGGATCCCCAGCTCCTGATTGTCTGTCATAACTATAAGCAATAGGGGTAAATTTGTATGTCAATTTGACATATTTTCTTCTGTTAGTTGTAGTATTAAACGACCCATGCGCACCAGTTGTGATAATGTGCTTGTCAGTGGCATTTGTGCCAGGTAATTTGTTGGCATATACATCTCCTGATGAAGTTACTCCACCTTCTACACTTTCAGCCGTGACATTAGTGCTAGCAATTGAAAAGAATTCCTCATCCTCTATTTCTATATTTACATCATATGTTTTGTTTGTGGCCAAAATATATGTGGTGTCTAAATTTATAGCACCGATATCGTCTAGTTGATAGTAGTCGCTCACATTATATTCAGGCGCTTCAGCCCCTGCTGGTATTTTAGTATATACACCTCCACTTAAGGTGTAATAATCAGTGTAATTCGTCTCCCAGTTTATCGGTTTAGATAACAGTCTCGTATATGTATCTGTTAAAAACCCTTGTCCTGAAAAGTCAGCATTAGGAAGCGAAATTGTGATATCTTCATTTGTTAATTGTTCATATATTTTTATTTTACGCGTTGCATTTTCAAAAACACGTCCATTTTGACTAAAAGTCAACTCATAGTCCCCGCAAGAAGTATTATTAAATAATACATATTTATAATAATCAGCCCCTTCAAAATTTGGAACATCATTCCCTGTAACTGAAATATACTCTCCATCATCATATATGTAATAATCAGTGTAGTTTTCTTCCCAGTTTGAAGGTTTTGATTCAACCTTGTAGTATGTTGCAATGCCAAATACGATAATGTTTTCATGCTCACTTTCTCTACCACTTCCGCCGTAATTAAATCTATAACTACTGCTGTATTTTTCACCTTTAATATACTCTCTAGTAAACTCAGCCAAACCTAGTGCATTTTTGTCATCTTCTTGAAGATTGATGGCGTTTACCTTGATTTCCACATTAATAGCCTTTAGTTCATCAGTGCTTAAACTACTTCCTCCTAAACCTAACACATTAGTAATCTGAATGCCATAATAGTACGTGTTCCCACCAATCTCGTGCCCATTCATCATATTATTTTGCAAATAAAATTGCCAATCCTTTCCAGAGTTTCCCTGATCAGTTTCCCAGCCAGAAGCATTATACTTAATTTGAACTGCGCTATACTCAATGCTTTCCACAGTGCGTTGACGATTAAATGCTATATCGTATTCAATTTCAAGGTCTTCAAACTTATGATTTTTAATATCATATTTGTATTGTTCTTCATCATATGTGCTAATTAATTTAATACCAAAATCCACTTCGCTGATTGACTCTTCTCCGGCAGACTGTCTAACCCATTTCATATATATTGAATTTTTGCTTGTCAATGGTTCGGAAACAAAATTGCTAGCCTGATCATAATAAAATTTAATCTCGCGCCCTTCTTTAAGTATTGATATTTGATACTCACATATTTCCGACTCATCCTCATCTCCTGTCGACTCGTCATCTTTTAAAGAGGCTGCAACAATTTTCTCTTCCGCTTTCCCTTCCTCATCCTTTGTTACTTCTAAGGCTTCTTTATCGGTCCCATCAGAATTCCATATATATGGACTATAGTAATTACCATCTTCGTCTTGTGTTAAAATTTTAGTATTGATATACAGCAATTCTCTTGCAATAGATATCCTATAACTACTCAAAGCATCCAATGTATTAGTGCTTAGCACTTCAAATTTAAATAGTTGACCAAAAGATGTTGAATCATTAAGTGGAACATCTACACTTTTAAAGGTTTTATCGTCTATTTTTTGTATGTTGTCAATTGCTATTCTGTCACGAGATGCCGCAAATCCTGTAGCCCGCTCGCCGACCGTACAAGGAATTGTTAGTGTAAACGGCTTAATATCACCAACGCAATCTTTAGGTTCAAAATCAATATATATATTGCCTTCACCATGGCAAGTGTTGGATGCTATCACCCTAATTTTGCCAAAATCATCGGAATCGCTGGCAATATTCTCAAGCAACAGCCCATCAAAATTCTTTTCAGGGTCATCTTTAAGCTTTGCAGACAATTTAATATTATACAAGTTTTGATAGTCACTATTAATCTCTTTTAAAACTTTAAGATCGCCATCTTCATCCTTAGATTTCAAATCTATAAGGGCAGTACTATAATAATCATAACCCTTGTTATCTTCTCTTGGTTCATCTGGATCTGGATTAGATATCAAAACCAGGTCAACAAGTTTATTATCATCAATTTCTTCATCCAATAGTTTATCATAATAGATATCACGTCCATGTGTAGAACTTGTGACCACAACATCATTAGCAGTTAGTACATCCATAAATTGAATAGTAACTTGAATATTGCGATGAAGAATTGCTTTTTTATCTAATACGCTTATAGGATTTAGTGTGATACTTGAATTATTTTCACAATCATTATCAATCTTAATAACTGTTTTTACAGCCGAACTTGTGCCTGTCAGCCTGTCACCGCTAACTCCAGCATCCTTTTTAAATGGCTGAACAACCCTATTATCTTCATCATCATACGAAATTACATCTACGCCTTCAATTTCACCACCATCCTCTGCAATCTGCCAAACAATATCATCTGTATAGTTTGATGGCTCGGCTATCAACAAATCTGTTGCAGAAAGTTCAATCTCTTTTCCATCCACGCCAACATCATGTAATGACACAATCATTAAATTATTAGCACCTTCCAAAGTTTGTAGTTTACGTCCAATAACAAGAGGGATTTCAATATTCTTTCCCGAACCCAAATGTGTAACTACAAGTTTAGCTCCAGTTCCGGTAGGCTGAAGTGCATCTATGCGAGCATAACACTTGTTGCCCCTAACTGCATATGTTGCCTTGACAAGCCCCGAAGGTTCTGAAGCAATGCTAAGTTCGCCCCACGATTTTACCCCCGACGCCTCAAAAACCAGATCGTTGTTATACGACAACAAATTGTCATCCAGCACCAATTTAACCTGTTCAACGTTTGCTTTAATTTCCAAATCCTTATACTTGTCTCCGCACGCAGAAAAAATCACGCCCGACACAAGCAATAACATTGTCATAAATAATAGTGATAATTTTTTCATAAGTACCCCTGTACACCTATATTATGTGTAAACTAAATTTTTATATAATTATATTATATATAAAAAAGGCTCCCTCAGTCAAACATTTTCACAATTTAAATCAATTAAAAATAATTCAAATATATTTACACAAAAATGAAAATAAATAATTTAAAAATACTACTAAATTTAAATAAATTGCTTTAAAATAGCATTAAAATGCATTTTAAATTGTTTTTTATTTTTAAAATTATTTTACATTTA
>JAZUAB010000093.1:0-11063 GCA_045637745.1 Candidatus Onthoplasma sp.
CAAGTGGCTAAGCGTCAAGCAGTGGCTAATCCTGACCGTACAGTTATTTCAATCAAGCGTGAAATGGGTACAGATTATAAGGTAAATATTGACGATAAATCATATTCACCACAAGAAGTTTCTGCTATGATTTTAAGCAAGCTAAAGGCTGATGCTGAGGCTTATCTTGGTAGCCCAGTAACTCAAGCAGTTATTACAGTTCCTGCATACTTTAACGATAGCCAACGTCAAGCAACTAAGGACGCGGGTAAGATTGCTGGTCTTGAAGTATTGCGTATTATCAACGAACCAACTGCAGCAGCACTTGCATATGGATTGGATAAGGAAGATAAGAAGAACCAAAAAATACTTGTATTTGACCTAGGTGGCGGTACATTTGACGTAAGTATCTTGGAAATTGGTGATGGCGTATTTGAAGTGCTATCTACCAATGGTGATACTCGTCTTGGTGGTGACGACTTTGATAATCGTATTATGGATTTATTGGTGGAAGACTTTAAGAATACAAATGGTATTGATTTAAAGAACGACAAACTTGCTATGCAACGTCTAAAAGAAGCAGCTGAAAAGGCTAAGATTGAACTTTCAACTTTAACTAATACAACTATTAGCCTACCATTTATTACTGCTGATGCAACTGGTGCTAAGCTCTTGGAATATAACTTAAGCCGTGCTAAATTTGAAAATATGATTAGCGATTTGATTGAGAAGACATTGACTTGCACACGTAAGGCTTTAAGTGATGCTAAACTTAGCGCAAGCGATATTAATAGCGTAGTTCTAGTAGGTGGCTCTACACGTGTTCCTAGTGTGGTTGAAGCACTTGAAAAGGAAATTGGCAAGACTGCATTTAAGGGCATTAACCCAGATGAATGTGTGGCTATGGGCGCTGCTATCCAAGCGGGTGTACTTGGTGGCGAAGTTAAGGACGTGTTGCTACTAGACGTTACTCCACTTTCACTTGGTATTGAAACACTAGGTGGAGTATTTACAAAGTTGATTGAACGTAACACCACAATCCCTACTAAGAAGAGTCAAGTATTTAGTACAGCTCAAGACAATCAACCAGGTGTTGAAATCCACGTATTGCAAGGCGAACGTGAATTTGCTGCACAAAACAAGACTTTGGGCAAATTCCAACTAGTTGGTATCCCACCAGCACCACGTGGCATTCCTCAAATCGAAGTTACATTTGATATTGACGCAAATGGTATTGTTAATGTTAGCGCCAAGGACCTTGGAACTAACAAGGAACAAAAAATTACAATCACTGCTAGCACAAATCTAAGCGATGAGGAAATTGACAAGGCTGTTAAGGAAGCTGAACAATTTGCCGAAGAGGACAAAAAACGTCGTGAAGTAGTAGATACTCGCAATACTCTTGATGCAAACGTTATGAATATTGAAAAACTTGTTAAGGAAAATGGCGATAAGTTAAGCGAAGATGACAAGAAGAAGTTGACTGATGCTTGCGAAGAGGCTAAAAAGCACTTGACTAGCGAAGATATCGAAGAATTAAAGAAAGCAACTGAGGACTTGACCGCAGTATCTAACGAAGTGTTTACTAGAATGTATCAAAATATGCAACAACAAGCCCCTCAAGGAGATGCTAACAACTCAAACAACAACGGCGGAGATGACGAAGTTATTGTAGAGTAAAAAACAATTAATATAAAATAATGAATAGTGCCTTGGGCATTATTCATTATTGTTGTTATTATGTTTGACAAGGCTATATGTTTGTGTTAATATACAAGAGCAATATTAATATTGATCTTAAAAGGCGGTTATAATGAGAATTCAAGATGGATATATGTATGTGCAAACAAGATTTGGCGAGTACAAACTTGAATTAGACAAAATATATTTCTTTACAGTGGCTAAAAGTAGAGGCTTGTATCGACTAACTTGTAATTTTGATATAGTTGATGTTGAACTTGGCGCGTGTGAGGACAAAAAAATGGCATTAGAATGCCTAAATAGATATGAGCAAAAGATACAAGATGCGGGATTCACTAATTTTGCGCGTGTGGGCAATGAATTGTTTAATATGGACAAAGTCAAAGAAATGCATTATCAAAAGATGGGTAATGACCATTATATAAAGATTGATTTTGATAAGTTTGAAGGCTATAGGCACAAAAAGAATAAAGATTTTGCCGATAGACTAATTGACCAGTATTACAAACAATATAATCAATATATTGATACGAACGAACAAAAAGTTTAGACTATTCTTTTGTAACCTTTCTTATAAGAAAAGTTAATTATATGTAAAAGGAAAAATATGGCTAATAAGGATTATTATTCAATATTAGGTGTTAATAAAACCGCTAGTGATGATGAAATTAAATCTGCATATCGTAACCTAGCCAAAAAGTATCATCCAGATATAAATAAGGCTCCAGATGCTCAAGATAAGTTTAAGGAGATATCTGAGGCTTATTCGGTGCTTAGTGACAAGACTAAGAGGGCTAATTATGACCAATTTGGAACGGCTGAACCCCAAGGATTTGGTGGCGGAGCCGGTGGTGGATTCTCGGGCTTTGAAGGTGGATTTGAAGATATATTCAATTTCTTTGGCGGTGCTTTTGGGCGTGGCGGACGTGGTTCAGCGCGTGAGCAAGGTGCTGATTTAGTAACCGACATCACAATCACTTTTGAAGAAGCTGCTTTTGGTGTAGAAAAGGAAATAACAGTAAATCGCCCAGAAAAATGTAGCCATTGTGGCGGTAGCGGTGCTAAAAGTGGTAGTGATACTGTAAAATGTAGTGATTGTAATGGAACTGGTAAAGTCCAATTTGTACAAAATACACTGTTTGGTCGCGTGGCTAGTATGGCTGAGTGTAAAACTTGTGGTGGCACTGGCAAGATTATTAAAGAAAAATGTAATTACTGCCATGGAACCGGTTTAGAACAACAAAGCGTAAAAGTTAAGGTTAAAATTCCTGCAGGCATTGACGATGGTCAAACCATACGCATGCGTGGCGAGGGAGAGCAAGTGGCTAGCGCTGATGGTGTGGCAGGTGATTTACATATCAACGTTAAAGTTCAACCACATAAACTATTAGTGCGTAAGGACTTTAATTTATATGTAGATGTATATGTGCCATTTACTACATTACTACTTGGTGGAGAGATGGAAGTGCCAACATTAAAGGGCAACACCACTATTGATATCAAGCCTTTAACTCAATCTAACACCAAATATACCTTAAAGGGCAAAGGTATTAAATTCTTGCGCGGATTTGGTAGTGGTGACCTAGTGGTTACGCTAAAAGGCGAAATGCCTAAGAACCTAGATAAAGGTGCTAAGAAGTTAATCAAACAACTTCAGGAAGATATTTCAGCACATGATTATCCAAAAACTGAAGCATATAACAAAAAACTTAAATAATATAGGTTAAAAGAGACCCCTGTCTTTTAACATATAGCCGGAAGGCACAAAAAAGACTTGATTTTAAGTAATCAAGCCTTTTTTGTACGATTTAAGTAATAGTATAAAATATATCAATTCACTATATTAAAGCATTGGTCCGTATATTGTATCTTGCTCAAGATAATCGTGCAAATTGTCAATATATTGGTCGGCTAGTTTTGTGTCAACCAAATCCAATTCAGCAATCATAAATTTGCGCCATTCACGGCTATAAACCTTATTAGTTTTAATATTAGTGCATTCAAAGTCGGTTATATGATATGTTCCAGTTAATAAGTTGGTAAACACATCAACGTAATTTCGTGCTGGGCTATCTTGCATAACAATAACAGAAGTGGCAGGGCGATCAAGAGTATTAATAAATGTCTCTATTTTATTGTCGTTAATATGACTTAAGTAATTCTTCTTTTCCATAAACTCTCCTTATAATTAGTAGTATTATATCATATTTTAGCAAAATGTCAATATTATTGCCATGCAATATCTTAGCTATGCTTCACAAAATCTAAAGTAAAATCATATAACCAAGTATGAAAATATATTGTTTTAAGATGCCTAAGTTCTTTAAGCCTATTATGAAATTAATCTTTGGCAAAAATATTTATTATGTAGGCAAATAAAAATCCGCATTTAAATGCGGATTTTTGCTATATCTAATTAATTATTTAGACTTCTTTGAAGTTTTGATACACTTAGTGCAAAGGTATTGGCTTGTACTTTTACCATCAACTTCTACAGAAACTTTTTGAACATTGGCTTCAAAAGTGCGTCTTGTTTTTCTATTACTATGGCTAACATTGTTACCACTTGCTTTACCTTTACCACAGATAGCACATACTCTGCTCATAACGACCTCCCGTTTTTCAAATACACCTCATTGTAGCACACAAAATCATAAATTGCAAGTATTTTTTAAGAAATATTAAGAAATCTTCAAATAATAGTTGATTTTTTATTCAAAGTATTATACAATAGCATTGGAGGGTTTGATGAACTTTACTACATTCAATTCATTTGGCAAAATTAGCATGTCTAAGCGAGCTATTAGCAAGGTCGCTGCTGTTTCGGTGCTAGATTGCTATGGAGTAGTAGGTTTAGTTAATCCAGTCTTTAACCGTGAGTCCAAGTCTCATGGCTATAAAGGCATTGTGTTAACATCCTCCGAAACTGATATAATAATGGTCGATGTGTATGTTATACTAAAGTATAGTGTGGCTATATCTGCTGTATCTGAGTCAATCCGTAAGGCAGTTAAGTACGCTATTGAAAGCTTTACAGGTATGATTGTAAAAAGTGTTGATGTGCACGTCGTTGATGTAAGATAGAACTAGGAGACAATTTAGATGCAAAAAACAATTAATGGTGCAACACTTCGCAAGATGTTGGTCACTTCTTATTCGCTTTTAGAGGAAAACAAGGACAACGTCGATGCGCTTAACGTTTTTCCTGTGCCTGATGGTGACACCGGAACAAATATGACATTAACATTAAAATCTGCTGTGGCAGAAATGAACGCTTGTGAGGGCAACTCTATCGAGGCCCTTTGCGTGGCATTTAACCGCGGTGCATTAAAAGGAGCTAGAGGAAATTCTGGCGTTATTTTGTCACAAATAATTAAGGGTATGTTCTCTGAACTTATGAAGTGTGGTGAGAGCATTACCAATAAGGATTTTGCCCGCGCGTGTGAAAAGGGATGTGAAACAGCATATAAGGCTGTAACAGTTCCAAAGGAAGGTACAATCCTTACAATTATCAAGGCAATTGCCGAATCTGCTAAGCAAAATGTTAAAGCTGATTCATTTGAAAATTATTTACATAGTATTATTGCTGACGCTGAAAAGGCATTACAAATGACACCTGATATGCTACCAGTACTTAAAAAAGCTGGCGTTGTAGACGCTGGTGGTCGTGGCTTGGTAATTATATTTAGCGGTATGTACAAGATGCTAGCAGGTGAGATGGTTAACGTTGAATTTGTTGACAAGGTGGAAAAGGACGTTACTAGCGAAGAAAATCACGTTAATTACGAAAGTTTGGCAGATATTCGTTATGGCTATTGTACTGAGTTTTTTGTAATCAATATTTTTGAAAAAACTACTGAAGCCGATATTAGTTCACTTCGTCAAAGATTGTTAGAAATCGGCGACTGCGTGCTATGTATTGGTGATTTACAATTGATTAAGGTCCACGTTCATACTAACGAGCCTAACAAAGCATTAGGTTATGCACTACAATTAGGCGAGTTAAATGGCGTTAAGATTGAAAATATGTTAGAACAAAATCGTCAATTGCGCAAAAATGCTAAGAAAGAGGAATTAAAGGAATACGGATTGGTAGCGGTTGCTGCTGGTGATGGATTAAACAATGTATTTAAGGACATTGATGTTGACTACGTGATTTCTGGTGGACAAACAATGAACCCAAGCGCTAACGATATCGCAACAGCTTGTGATGCAGTTAAGGCTAAGACTGTATTTGTATTACCTAATAATAAGAATATTATAATGTCAGCACAACAAGCTAATGATATTACATCTTGTAATGTTGTAGTTATTCCTACCAAGAGTGTTCCTCAAGGTATTTCTGCCGCATTGGCATTTGACCGCAACGCAACAGTTGAGGAAAATAAAGAGATGATGACCGAAGTTACTTCTAACGTTAAATCAGGCTCAGTAACTTATGCTGTTCGTACAACTAATATTGATGGCCTTGATGTTAATGAGGGCGAGATTATTGGTCTTGATGACCACAGCATCTTAACCAAGGGTGATAATATTGAAGATACTACTGATCAATTAATTCAAAAACTTGTTACTAACGACACTATGAATATTACATTATTCTATGGTGAGGGAGTGACTGCTGAACAGGCTGAACACTTCTTGTCAACACTACAATTGAAGTATGCAAACTGTGATGTTAGTATGATTGAAGGTGGTCAACCAGTATATTATTACTTAGTTTCAGTTGAGTAAAATATAAAAATTTAGAAAAAAGTTTAAAAAAATTAAAAAACTTTTGAAAAATTGTTGACATAAAATTAAATATGTGATATGATTATAATACGTTGTGGTAAACAGCGTGTTATATATGGGAGTTTAGCTCAGTTGGTAGAGCACCTGCCTTACAAGCAGATGGTCATAGGTTCGAGTCCTATAATTCCCACCATCTATGCGGGAGTGGCTCAGTGGTAGAGCGTTGCCTTGCCAAGGCAAATGTCGCGAGTTCGAATCTCGTCTTCCGCTCCAGCAGACTACATTTAGTAGTCTTTTTTTATAGTGTGTTTTAATGTGAATATTAGCGCGTAACTATGTACAGAACCCAATGATTAAATGTTGAAAAAGTCCTTATTTTAAGGGCTTTTTAGCTGTTTTTGAAATGCTGGATTTTGGTTTGATTAATGTGATTTTTGCGGTAATAAAATTCATTTGTCGGCGCTCGGTGTAACGCAGTTCTACACGGCGTAAAAAGAACAAATCAAATGCCTCCCACATAAATACCCAAGCAAAAATATCAATCGCTCCATTTATGATTAAAGGCGCGTTTAGTGTGGTTAATGTGATGGTAACTGCAAGAGCAATTAATCCAATTATTAACGACAAAATACTGGCTATTAGATTGTTTTTTAACTTGCGTTGAGTGTCAATAAATTCGTTGTAATAATAGTTTTTAACCGCAGTTGATGTGGTTTGTAAGTCGCAGTCATTAGACGATATCTCAATATTTAAAGGCTTGTTTACAGGAATATCTTTAACTGAATTTTCTAAAAAATTTGCAAATTCGCCACTAATTACAGGCTTGTTATTTTCGGCATAAGGGGATATAATTTCGCTACAATTATTGATATTAATGTTAATAGTCGAATCGTTATCAACCGCTTTTGGACAAGAATGGTCGTTTAATAATTCTTTTTTTAATTTAGAGTATTTAGACATAATAATTTCCTTTAAACCTAGTATATCAAAAAATGATTGATTAAATCAAGTAAATTTTAGATTGGTACAAATGATTTGTGTAGAAAAACTAAAAACGCTCCATTGAAATTATTGTTTTATATAATTTAATGCTATATTATGATTAAAAAAATGGCAAAACGTCGGCAAAAATTAAAAAATTTTAAAAAAGTTTTAAATTTTCCTTGCAATTTTTCATATATTGTAGTATAATAGCATTGTTGGTTGTGGCACCATCGCCAAGTGGTAAGGCCAAGGTCTGCAAAACCTTTATCACCAGTTCGAATCTGGTTGGTGCCTCCAATTTAATTATATTAAGGTTGTTATCGTGGCTATTGCTATGATAACAGCATAGATATAATTGTACAAGCTTAATATGCCGATGTGGCGAAATGGCAGACGCAAGGGACTTAAAATCCCTCGGGGGGAAACTCCCGTGCCGGTTCGAGTCCGGCCATCGGCACCAAATAAGAACTAAGTTGAACCTTGGTTCTTTTTTGTTGATTATAGATAAATTCATATCAAATTTTATATTTTTATAAGGTGATTTTTTTGTGTAATCTGTAGATAAAAATTAATGCAAGAAATATTATTGGAAGCATAATATAAGTATGAATTGTAAGTGTGTCTTTTTATTAAATAATGGCTGATTTTGTGACCGTAATTTATTAATAATATTAGTTATAAAAATATTAAGAAAGTTGTACTTTTTATGTCATTTGCTTGATAAATATTGCTGTATTATATATAATATTTATAAGATAGTTTATTTATAGTGGACTTTTGGGGGAGATTAGATATGGGGTAGTCCTTATGAAAGATTAAAATAAGTGGGACAAAATTAGAGGAGATAAAAACGAATGAATAATGAAAATAATCAAAACAATCGCAATTTAAATAATCGTGGTTTAAACAATTATAATTATTCAAATAACCAAAATAATTTGAATAATAGGAATGTTCAAAATAATTATAACAATCAAAACACCCGACTTGAATATGGAAGAAATCACACCAATCTAAATCAAACTCAAAACGAGCATAATAGCCTTAAGCAGTTAGACGAAATGTATCGTAGGGGAATGAAGGCTCAACGAAGTTCAAAACGTAAAAAGTTTTTGGTTGCAACCACTTTAACTGCGGCTGCTGTTACGGCTGTCGTTGTTCCTGTTGTGATATTCCAAAAGAAAGAAGACAATAGATATGAAGTGGTAGTTCAATCTGACGTAAAAGACTTTCAATCATATAGCATTACATTAACTCGTGGTTCAACTGTTTCCAATTTAAAAGACCAATTAAATCAGTTGGAGGGTCATATATTAGTTGGAATATATAAGGACCAACAGTGCACATTAATGTATGAAGATACCGATAAGATCAATAAGGACACTACAGTTTATTTAAAGTTTGAAAAAGAAAGATATTCAATTAGCATTCCAACATCTAATTTATACACCGTGTGTCACTCACCCGGGATTGATCCTGATAGCATTGAATGGGGCGAGGCTTTTATCTTCTGGTTAGAATTAGACGATAGTTGTGATCCAGACTCGGTGAGAGTGTATGTTGGCAATAGTGACATCCCTTTAGTTGCGAACCAAGATGGAAGATATAAGATAGATTTTGTTGACAAGGACACACAAATTAGAATTGAAGCAAACACTCTCGATATTGTCAAGTATAATATTACAATCCCAGAAGGTGTTACAGTTACTTATGAAGATGGCACACCGATAGAAGATGAGAGCGAGATTGAGCATGGTAAATATATTGTGGTTACATATACTGAAGATGAGGGGTATAGAAAGTCGGAATTTAAAATAAATGGTGAAGACCAATTCAATGGAGTTACCATGGCTGTTTCATCAGATATTACAATCACATACTTGCAAGAACAACTTGGCTATACCATAGTATTGCCGGATGATATGGTGGGCTATGATATACAGCAAACATCATCATATGCTGATTTAGAGCAACTGAAATATGGGAATGTCTATACATTTAAGGTTGATGTTCATCAAGGCTACAATAATAGCACGCTAACTGTAAAGGTTAATGATGTGGTGCTATCACCAGATGGTAATGGTGTATACACCGTTAGTATAAACAATCAACAACCATATTGGGATATTAGCAGAATATTTAATATAAGTGTAACAGATGTAAATATAAATACATACAATGTTTCAGCCAACACCGGCGATGGTTACACCATTCAAAATTTGCCATCTGTAGTTGAGCATGGACAAGGGTTTGCCTTTGATGTAATATTATCAGCAGGCTATAACATGAGTAGTCCTAATGTTGCAGTACAAGGGGCTACACTTAGCGCGACAATTTCAAGAGATGGCGATACCATTACATATACAGTTACAGAAGTTGTAGACAATGTAACAATTTCAATAACAAATGTGGCAATTAATACATACACAATCACAGCCACTGCAGATAGTGAAGTATATAGTATTGCAGGTCTTCCAAGTTCAATTAAACACAATGAAACTGTAGAATTTACTTTAACACTTAAAGAAGCTTACACTCAAGGAGAGCCAACATTTAACCCTTGTAATGCAACCATTACTAAAACAGCATACGATGAAGGAACTCATACATATACATATGTAATCAGCAATCCAACAGGCAGTATAGATCTAGTTATCACTGTACCAAAGAACGAATATTCAGTGATATTCAAGAACTGGGATGGGACAGAACTACAAAGTTCTACTGTTGTACACGGAAATACAGCAACATATACAGGCGAAACGCCAACCCGTCCAAGCACTAATGAATACGAATATACCTTTACTGGCTGGGACAAAGAATTAACTACTCAAATCACTTCAGATACAATATTTACAGCACAATTTGATGAAGAAAGAATTGAATATAGCCTTACATATATAATAGGTACTGGTTGTGATGCTGTGGAAGTAAAGGACAGTTTGGGAAATCTGTTAGATTCAAGCAGCACATTATACTACGGAGATGAGATAACCATTACTTGCATAGTAGCCAATTCACATCAGTATGTTGAATTGATTAATATTGTTGGCTTAGAAAAGGACGGCGAAATATATCGCGTTACTGGTAATGTAAGCTTTACAGCTAAAGGTGTTGCTGAAAATCAATACACAGTAACCTTAACTCAAGGAACTGGTTACACCCTATCATTTGTAGATCCAAGTGAAGACGGAGTTGTGAATTATGGCAACAATATATCATTTAAGATAGAGTTGCACGCGGGTTATACAAATAGCACACCAGTAGTTAAAGTTAATGGAGATATATTGAGTGGCTCTAACGGTATTTACACAATATCTGGTGTTGAGGAAGATGTTACTGTAACAGTTGAAGGTGTTGTGATAAACACCTATACAGTCACCTTTGTAAACTATGATGGTACAGTGCTTGAAACTGATACGGTTAATCATGGAGCAAGCCCTGAGTATAACGGAGCAACACCAGTCAGAACATCAGACAACGCATTAGCATATACTTGGGAGTTTACAGGCTGGGGAGGAAACCTTGCCGCTGAAAGTATAACAGGAGATATATCCTACACCGCACATTATGAGCAGGTATGGGTTGAATATGGCATATCTTACACTGAGCAAGCAAACTCAACAATCACTGTAACCAATCAAGGTGGCAGTGGTGGTACCGCT
>JAZUAB010000094.1:0-5897 GCA_045637745.1 Candidatus Onthoplasma sp.
CCTTTTTGAATAAAAAACACACAACTGAGGTTATGTGTTTTGTGTTTTTGGGATTGATAAACCCTTTGGTTAGCTAATACTATGCTTCTTGTCTAGCTTTTTCGTATTCAGCCAATATTACTGAACTAATTTGTTCTCTAGTTTCAGTATTTAATGGGTGTACAATATCTTTGTACTCACCATCTGGAGTTTGGCGTGATGGCATAGCAATAAAGTTACCGTTGCTACCTTCAATAATCTTGATATCGTGCACAACAAATGCACCATCAATAGTGAAGCTAGCGAATGCTTTAAGCTTGCTGTCAGCCTTGCTTACCAATCTGATTCTTACGTCTGTAATATTCAAGTCTGTTCACCTTCCCTTTTAAATATTAACTAACTAAGTAGTCATTAATATTGTAACCAAACCACTTAAAAAAAGTCAAACGATTTATATAAAAAAATTTCAAATTAATAAAATATATTAAAAGTGCTTAAAAGTAGTGGCTTAAGTATATTTTTATCACTAAATTAAATTTAAATAAATACATTTAAAACTGGCACTGGAAAAGCTTTAATTTCATATACAACAATATGAATAATTTAGTTTTAGAAAATTATAAGCATATTCATTTTGTTGGTATAGGCGGAATTAGTATGCACTTATTGGCCATATATTGTAAAGATTTAGGGATTACAGTTACTGGTAGTGATTTATGCAAAAATAAATATATAGTTAAGTGTAATCATAGAGGAATAACAACATATTTAAAACATAAACGCAAAAACGTGCATGGTGCAGATTTGGTGGTACATTCAGGTGCGATTAATGAATCGAATATAGAGATTGTGGAAGCACGTTCTCGCGGAATTAAAGTGATTGATAGAGCAGAATTATTAGCCAATATTTGCAAGAAATTTAAATGTGTTATAGGTGTGGCTGGTTCGCATGGTAAAAGTACAACCAGTGCTATGATATATCATATTCTGCGTGAGACTGGAAAACAGGTTTCTTGTCATATTGGTGCTGACGTAGATAATGCTAGGTTAAATCCTACAGATGAGTATTTAGTGTTAGAGTGTTGTGAGTATAATAAAAGTTTTTTGAAGTTTAATTGTGATATTGGCGTGATACTAAATATTGATAATGACCATTTAGATTGCTATCAAAATATGTATAATTTACGTAATGCATTTAGAACATTTATTAAGCATTGTACAACAAGATTGGTATTAGATGATGCTAGCACAAAGTGTATTGCGTCTAAAGTAAAACGAATAAAGTTTACTAAAGCAATTTCTGATAATAAATTTATATGTAATGATAAGAAATATGTTTTAGATAACGTGTATGGGCGGCATAATATTGCTAATGCAACAATGGCAATAGCGGTGTGCATGGAAGTTGGATTGTCTTACACTAAAATATACAAGGCGCTAAAAACATTTAAGGCTGTTGGCAGAAGATGTGAAGCATTGGGCAAATACAATACAATGGATGTGATACTTGATTATGCACATCATCCAACAGAGATACAATCATTATATACATCACTACAGGCAAAATATAAAAATATTTGCCTAATTTTTCAACCGCATACATATTCACGAACTAAAATATTGTTGTATGATTTTGTTAAATTATTTGTTGACAAAAGCAATATAATTATATATAAGGAATACCCTGCAAGAGAGCATAAAAATCAAGGTTACAGTGCAAAGCAATTAAGCAAATGTATAGACAATAGTGTGTATTGCAGGTCATATCGTAGTTTAAAAAAGCAATTATTAGATAAAGAAATTATGGAAGAAGGATGCATCGCATTTGTTGGAGCGGGCGATATTGACAATATTGCATCAAAGTTTGTAAGTTATTTTGGAATTGCTAATAATGGCTAAGGTTTTTACAAATTCTTCACTAAAAAATAGATATAAGAGAAAAATTTAATAAATTTATAAAAAGTGTTGACAATTGAGTTTTTTTCCTTTATAATACTATAGCAAGAAAAATATAGTTAGGAGAAGAGTTTATGAAGACAAATATACATCCAGATTATCATGAAGTTACTTTTGTATGTGCTTGTGGAAATACTTTCAAGGGTTCATCTACAAAAGCTGGTGATGAAGTTAAGTTAGAAATTTGTAGTGCTTGTCATCCATTCTTTACTGGTAAGGGCGATAAGGTCGTTGACGTTAAGGGTCGTGCTGATAAGTTTAGAAAGAAACATAATTTAGAAAATAAATAGCAAAGTTAAGTATCTAGTTTTTTCACATCAAATTTTTGGGCTGAAATGACTAGATACTTTTTTTGTATTTTAATCTATTAGTAAAAATTATAGCAAAAGAGAATAGTATGTGTAAGTTAAATATATTAAGAAAGATATGTAAAAATCGATTAAATTTGGCGGGAGTTGATGAACGTGATGCGGATTATATAATAGCATATGAATTAGATATGTCTGTTACTGAAATACCTTTAAGTACACGCGACTTGACTAAAAAGCAATATAATAGCGTGATAAAAAAGGTAAAACTTAGATGTAAGCACAAGCCTATAACTAAGATATTTGGCAAGGTGTATTTTTGTGGGCTTGAATTTAATGTAAACAATAATGTTTTATCACCACGAGCAGATACTGAATTGTTGGTAGAACAAGCGTTAAAATATATTAAGCCTAATGACCGCGTGTTAGACATCTGTACTGGTAGTGGATGTGTGGCTATAAGCATCGCAACGGACGTCGATGCGTACGTTGAAGGCTGTGATATTAGCAAAAAGGCATTGAAAGTAGCCAAACAAAACGCAAAAAAGCATAACGCAAATGTTGAATTGTATCAATCAAATATGTTTAGCGCAGTTCAAGGCAAATTTAATGTCATAGTAAGCAATCCACCGTATATTGAGTCGGAAGTGGTTAAAACTCTTGATAAAGAAGTTATTGAATATGACCCTATTTTGGCATTAGATGGTGGAAAGGATGGATTGAATTTCTATCGCGAGATTGCAAACACTGTTAAAAACTATTTGGTTGATGATGGCGTATTGTTATTAGAAATCGGTTATAATCAGGCAGAAAGTGTAAGTAATATATTTAAACACATATCAAAACAGGTTGAAGTGATTAAAGATTACAACAATAATGACCGTGTGGTTGTTGTCAAATTTTAGGGGAGAATTATGGTAGAATTTATTGGTATTATTGCGGCGATATTTATTTTGGTGTCAATGTTATTCCCTACAATGTCATTTAAGGGCAGTGTGTGTATGAGAATAATTAATATGCTTGGCTCAATAGTATTTATAATATATGGAATATTATTGCCTGCTATTGCTACAATGGTTGCAAATATTGGTATATTAATTGTAAATATAGTTCACTTATGTATCTTAATCAAAAAACATAAACGCGAAGTGGGTATTGAAAACAATTAAAAGGAAGTAATTATGGTTGGAAAATATAAGGTAATTACATTGTGTGGAAGTACAAAGTTTAAAGAAGATTTTATGCGCGAACAAAAGCGTCTTACACTTGAAGGCAATATTGTGATCAGTGTTGGTTTGTTTGGTCATAGTGGTGACAGTGAGGTGTGGGAGAATATGACAGAAGGTCAACTAACCGCAACTAAAATTATGCTTGATGATATGCATAAGCGCAAAATTGATATGGCAGACGAGATATTTGTTATAAACAAAAATGGTTATATTGGCGAAAGCACACAAAGTGAAATTGAGTATGCAATATCGACAAATAAAAAAGTAAATTATATGGAAAGTATATAATATAAACTTAAATAAAACAAATAAAATGTGGAACTCAAATTGGTTATCAACTTATTTGTAACATCCACGATATAAGGAGGAATTATGTTATCTAAATTAAAAGATATTAAAACAAGATATGAAGTGTTAAGCGCGGATATTGTTAATCCTGATATTATTGCAGATAATAAAGAATGGCAAAAGCGCGTTAAAGAACACGGTGCTTTGGAGCCTATTGTTGAAGAGTACAATAAGTATCTTAAGTTTGAAAGTGATATAGCCGAAAACGAGCAAATGCTTGAAATGGAAACGGATGCTGAAATGCGTGATATGCTAAAGGAGGAAATTCAAAATTTAAGAGATGCTTTAAAGCAAAGCGAAGAAGATTTAAAGATTTTGTTGCTACCAAAGGATGAAAACGATACCAAAAACGTTATTATGGAATTCCGTGGTGGTGCTGGTGGTGAAGAGTCATCATTATTTGCACATTCATTAATGCGTATGTACAAGATGTATTGCGATAGTCACAAGTTTAAGTTTGAAGTGCTTGACATCGAAGAAACTGAGCTTGGCGGTGTTAAATATGCAATGGCTATGATTAAGGGCAAAAATGCATATGCTACATTTAAATATGAAAGTGGCGTACATCGTGTGCAACGTGTGCCAGAAACTGAGAGTCAAGGACGTGTACATACATCTACTGCAACGGTGGCGGTGTTGCCTGAAGCGGAAGAGGTTGACGTAGAGCTTGATATGAAAGACATTCGTATTGACTTGTATCGCGCTAGCGGTGCTGGTGGTCAACACGTTAACAAAACCGAAAGTGCAATCCGCCTAACTCACGCACCAACAGGTATTGTTGTGGCATGTCAAGATGAGCGTAGCCAAACTCAAAATAAAGAAAAGGCATTTATGATGCTTAGAGCCAAATTATACGATTTCTATCAACAGCAAAAAGATGCCGAATATAAGGACAATCGTAAATCTCAAATCGGCACTGGTGATAGAAGCGAGCGTATTAGAACTTATAATTTCCCACAAGGCCGTGTAACTGACCATCGCATTGGATTAAGTTTGTACAATATACTAAACTTTATGGATGGTGATTTGGACGAAATGTTCCAGGCTCTTGCTATTGCCGACCAACAAAAGAAGTTGGCATCAAGCCAAGAATAAAAATTTATTAAAAATATTAAAAACATTTTGCAAATTTTAAGAATATATGTATAATATAAGTATGGAGGGAATTTATGGCACAAACAACAAAGACTACTACAACAACTACCAGAAGTAATACTTGGGGGTTGCACAAATTTTCATTTTACACAATGGCTACTGCTGCAGTGCTATATTTAGTGGCTGCAATATTGTCATTAATCAATGCTAGCAAACTTGCTACTGCCGTTGGTGTATTGCAAGGTTTTGCTACTGCTATTATGGTGTGCATTGTAGCTGTGCTTGCTTGGAAGTATGCAAGACATAAAACAACTGCTTGGAAAGTTTTATATTTTGTATTCCTAGGCTTAGTAATACTAGGTATTATTATACCTTTAGTTGCTGCTTAATGTAAATAAAACCTTGTATCAAGGTCTAGGTCATTTGAAACTAGCGAAATAAAAGAGTTAGGAATTAGCTCCTAATTCTTTTTTTATGGTTACTTTATGCCGTGAAAGGTACTTGACAAGAGAAGAAATGAAAACACAATATCAAAAGGCAGAGAAAAACAAAGCCATAAGCACAAATATCGTTTCTCTGTCTTAACCGGCAAAAGAAAAACTCATTTCAGAGACTCTTGTCAAGTACACCATGGAATAAATTAGCCATTATGTATAACAGCAAAAAGCGAAAGTGTGTTACGTTTACCAACACTTTCCCTTTTTGTATACTTTAATTTATTTACGTGTGCTTGTCTGCCAGAGCGAAGCGACGACACTTGTATATGACAAGCACACGCCTAACTGCCATTTTATATTTTTATTTATCACTTATCATATTTTTCTTAAAAGCAATAATTGTCAATATTATGCTAGCAACCATAAATATAGTTATAGGAATTAAACCCAAGCCAGCAACATTATTAAAAGAATAAGTAATACCTAATGCGTTTGTTGAATTTGTAATTATTCTACCAATATAAACAGATGGGTAAAATGGTAAA
>JAZUAB010000095.1:0-2884 GCA_045637745.1 Candidatus Onthoplasma sp.
GCAACGCTGCGCAATAAGCCCGAAACAATCTTTCATGCAAGCGATTTTGTTAACGCAATAAGCGAAAACTACGAAATTGAAGACTTTGAAGTGAACTCAATTAGTGTAGATGAAATATTAGCAAAACTCTACACTGATTTACAATTATAGGTGTGCTTATGAAAAGTTATTTAGGTATGTTTAAAATGAGCTTTAAGGGAGAACTTCAATATCGTGCTAAAGCAATTTCAGGAATCTTAACACAGTTCTTTTGGGGAATAATGTATGTATATCTTTACACCGCTTTTATGGGTGGAGATATTATTGATGGCTTCTCTGTGGCTCAAATGGCAAGTTATGTTTGGCTTGGTCAAGCAGTTTTTGCTATGAGGTTTGTAGATATTTCTAAAGACACGGCTAGAGAAATTCAAAATGGTGATGTTTGCTACAAATTTACTAGGCCAATTAATCTATATAGCCAATGGTTTGCTGAAAACTGGGGACACAAACTATCTGCAACTCTGCTTAGAAGCCCGTTAATTATTATTGTGGCCTTACTTTTGCCCTCTGGTGTAGGATTAATGCTACCGGCAAGCTTTTCTGCCTTTATATTGTTTATAATAAGCTTGTTGATTGGCTCTATGATGATGAGCGCAATTGCAATGATTGCGGTTGCGTTAATATTTAAAACGGCATCACCAAAAGGTGTTGTTAGTTTAGTTCACACAATTTCTGGTTTACTTGGTGGATTATTTATTCCACTTCCATTAATGCCACAATCTCTTCAAAATATTATTAACTATTTGCCTTTCCGCTTTGTTACCGATTTGCCTTTAAGAATTTATATCGGAAATGTAGGAATAATGTCTGGATTAATGTATATTGGTATTGCAATTGCATGGCTTATTGCTTTAATTGCAATTGGTCAAATTTTAATGAAAATGGTTTGCAAAAATGCAATCATTCAAGGAGGTTAATATGTTGTACGATAAATATGTAAAAATGCACATAAAAACTTCTGCTCAGTACAAAGCAAACAGGGCAATGCTTGCAATTTCAACCGTTATTATATCTATTAGTGAACTGCTTTCAATTTATTTGCTCTTTTCAAGATTTGAAAGTGTTGGTTATTGGGGATTTTATGAGGCGGCGCTAATGTTTGGTGCAATCACTGCTATATATTCTTTTACAGAGTGTTTTGCTCGTGGATTTGATGAATTTGCCAACATTGTGCGTGCAGGCGAACTTGATAGATTTTTAATTAGACCTGTTAATATGTTTTATCAGGTGTTCTGTTACAAAATAGAATTTTCTAAATTGCCTAAGGCTTTGTTTGGATTGCTGGTTTGCGTTATATGTTTAATTAATATGAATATTGCGTGGACTTTCGCAAAGGTGTTAGTTCTTATATCAATGTTTGTTTGTGGTTGCTGTGTAATTCTTGGTGTTATGATGATTGGTGCAGGAATTAGTATATTTACTATTGAAAATTTAGAGTTTATTAACATATTTACAAATGGAGCGAAAGAACTTGCATACTATCCAATTAACATACATAATAAATGGATAGCAAGAGTATTTACTTTTATAATTCCTATAGCATGTTTTAACTACCTTCCATTGTCGTTTATAATGGGGTATGGAACACTGCCACAAATAGTTTATGCTTTATCTCCACTTATTGGTGCTTTATTTATAATTCCTTGTATATTGTTCTTTAAATGGAGTTTAAAGAAATATCAAGGTAGTGGAACGTAAAAAAACGAGCTTATTGCTCGTTTTTTTAATGGTTAGTTGCACACACTAATTCGAAACAAATTAATTGCTGGCATAACTTAATAGCACTCCACCAAAGCTACCCTATAGCACATACTGTATCCAACTTAATGCTGCTGCCTTCCGGCCCTGACATGATTCGTAGGGCAATATTGTATAAGACCTTGATTTCAACATACTCTTAAATTACTCAACACAACCAAGTTTGCTCCTCAGTTAGTTTGTCAGCCCCAGTGTAGTGGATTCTGGGTACAGGGCACCACTAGCTCCCCACCTAGTACAACTATAATTATTATACTATAAACGCACTAAAAATACAAGTGTTTTTATAAAATTAAATGTTTAATTCTATCGAATTTTCTTTTTTTTCTAAAATGTAAACGTGATGTTTATTTTCTGCGGATCCTAATGGTGGTTGTAATGTTTTTATATAAGCTTTTTTGCTTATTAAATTTTTTTCATTTGGATCTGTTCCGTATGTGTAGTAATATTGAATGGCTCCATTTTCTTTTATTTTTTTATATAATTTGGATATTACATAATACATGATATCTTTATCAACATATTCATATATGTTAGATAGGAAAATATAGTTAAATTCTCCTTTTAAAAGACGAGGAAACTCCTTTATATCCGCTGTTAAGAACACTAATTTAAAATTGCTGTCAATTAAAAGTTTTTGAAGCTTTTCATAGTCTTTATGATTATTGTAAAATAAGTTTTCTTCTTTTTCATCAAAATCATAACAAGGAGTGTGAAATAAAGTGTTTCTAATTGCTGAATCTGTTAAATATCCTTCATCAAAATCATATCCTTCATCTTGATCTAACATTAAGTTATCAAAAAATTGTTGAGTTTGAGGACTTAATTCATGGCTAATTAATGAATATGTTTTCCAATTAAACATTGAAAATTTGCCCAAATGAAGTTTAAATGTAGAAAAATCTAAATTTTTAATCATAGCAATTTTATATTCTGTGTATGCACGAGTGAAAAAGTTTGCATCTATTAGTGTTATATCTTTTGCGCCATAAAAAATTGCATTTAAAACCTGATCTCCACTTGAACCAACAGTTGCAATCCTAGAACCTTTTAAATTTAGATCTTTAAAATATGAGTTTAGTCTTTC
>JAZUAB010000096.1:0-7004 GCA_045637745.1 Candidatus Onthoplasma sp.
GCCAGCCAGGAGCTATTCATAAATATTTAAATAAGATTTCTGGACCATTGATGGACCGTATAGATTTACATATCGAGGTTGAGGCAATTACTTATGATGAACTTACCAATCGAGAGTTGGAAGAACCATCAAGTGAAGTAAAAAAGCGTGTAAATAATGCCCGCATGATACAATTAGAACGATACAAAGGTAGCAATATCTATTCTAACAGCAAGATGGGGGATAAAGAGATTCGTGAATATTGCAAGTTGGATGAAAAGTGTGTTCAGTTGATTGAACGTGCATTTAAGGTACTTAACCTAAGCGCGCGTGGATATACGCGTATACTAAAAGTTGCACGTACAATTGCTGACCTTGATGGATGTGTAGATATTGATGCTAGCCATATCCAAGAGGCCATTCAATATCGATCAATGGACAAAAAATTTGATGTATAGAGGACTTAATGACTACTGAAAAACGCAATATACTATTTCTAGATAATGCAATAGAATTACCATATATTAAAAAGCAAAAGATATTACAGGCATTTGATATGGAGTTTGATTTGTATGCCAATTTTAATGATATTCAGCCAAAGTTAGAGGAAATTTTAACTCCAACCGAGATGGCACATCTAAAACGCAGCGCTAAGCAAAATTTGGACCAAATAATTGAGGGTTATAAGCGTGATAATATTCAGGCAATCACAATATATGATGATGAATACCCTGGGGATTTGCGCCATATTGATACACCGCCTTTTTGCCTATATTGTAAGGGCAATATTGACCTACTAACTAGTCAATGTATAGCAGTAGTAGGTTCACGCAAAATTAGTGAATATGGCAAGGTGGTTACAGCACAATTTTGTAAGGAATTTGTACGTGCAGGACTAACTGTTGTGTCTGGTATGGCTATGGGTGTAGATGCCGTTGCGCATAACACAACCCTTGAATGTCAGGGCGCTACTATTGCGGTGATGGCTGGAGGATTTAATCATATATATCCAAGTGCAAATTTTGGATTGTATAAGCAAATTGTTCAAACTGGACTGGTAGTAACTGAATATGCGCCTAATAGCGAGCCATTAACGTACAACTTTCCTGTGCGTAACCGTATAATTGCTGGGTTAAGCCGTGGCGTGTTGATTACCGAAGCGGGATTGAAAAGTGGCTCGTTGCACACTAAAAACTATGCCATAGATTATGGCAAAGAAGTTTTTGCCGTGCCAGGAAAGATTATGTCTAGTGAAAGCGAGGGGACTAACAATATTATCAAGTTAGGACACGCTCATATGGTGACTAGCCCAAATGATATTTTTGAGATGTTAGATATAAAATTGCAAGAAAATACAAAAAATACTAGCCAGCAACTTGACTTTATGACAACATCTATATTAAATTATATACTAGCGGAGAAAAAGACTTTCCAAGAAATTGCCGATTTTACTAAGATGTCTACACGCGAGTTAAACAATAAATTAATTGAAATGCAAATGGACGGATTAATAATAAAATTGGCTGGAAATGCATATATTTCTGCAAGATAATGAGGTTATAATGAAATTAGTTTTAATAGAAGGACCCGGTAAACGCGACAGTATCAAGAAGTATTTAGGCGATGGTTATGAGGTGTTTGCAACTAAAGGTCATATACGAGATTTACCACCAGCTAAATTCGCAGTAGATATATTACACGGCTATAAGCCAAGTTATGAAATTATTGCTGAAAAACGAGCGATGGTAAAACAACTTAAGGAAAAGGCATCAAAAGCCGAAGCTATATATTTGGCAACCGACCCGGACCGTGAAGGAGAGGCAATTGCATGGCATTTAGCGCATATATTGGATTTAAAGCCAGATGCGTTGGTGCGTACGGCATTTAATGAAATTTCTAAGCCAGCAATTCATGCTAGCATTTCCAGTCCACGAGCAATCAATTTAGACTTGGTTAATGCTCAACAAGCAAGACGTGTTCTTGATAGAATAATGGGTTACAAACTATCACCATTACTATCACGCAAGATACGTAACAAACTTAGTGCAGGGCGCGTTCAATCGGTTGTATTAAAAATTATTGTTGACCGTGAAAAAGCAATTCGTGATTTCGTAAAAGAAGAATATTGGAATATAAATGCAAATCTTTTAAAGCAAGGCGATAGTAAACTATTTAAGAGCGAATTAACACATTTTGCTGATAAGAAAATTGAAATTCCAAACGAGACCGAAGCAAAGCGTGTAGAAAGCGAACTACAAGCATTAACTTTTGTTGTAGAAAATGTTAAGCGAAGCGTTGTTGATGGCAAAACTCCAGCACCATACATTACTAGTAGTTTGCAACAAGACGCTATTAAAAAGTTGAAAATGACGCTTAATAGCTATACAAAAGCAGCACAAAGTTTATACGAAGGTGTAGAAATTGAAGGCGAAGGGAAGGTGGCACTTGTGACATATATTCGTACCGATAGTGTGCGTGTGGCACCAGAGGCTCAAAAGTCTGCAAAAGAGTATATAGTTGCTAATTTTGGCGAACAGTATGCACCAAGCAAATATAATGTATATGGCTCTAAAAAGAACGTGCAAGATGCGCACGAAGCAATTAGACCAATTAGTTTAAAATACACTCCACAAAGTCTTGCAGGCAAGATGGATAACACACTACTAAAATTATATACATTAATCTTTAATCGCTTTATTGCCAGTCAAATGAGTTGTGCTAAATATGATAGTTTGATGGTAGAAATCAAGGCTGGAGAGTATAAATTTAAGTCAAGCGGTAAAGCGTTGGTATTTGATGGTTATACACGTGTGTTTAATAATAACGAAGATGAGGAAAAGTCCTCAGGAATTAATATTCCAAATCTAGAGCAAGGTGAGATTTTGCAGTTAAATAAAATTGATAGCGAGCAAAAGTTTACTCGTCCACCAGTTAGATTTAACGAATCAACCATTGTTAAGGAAATGGAAGATAAGGGTATTGGCAGACCAGCAACTTATGCAAGCACAATTATGACATTGCTAAATCGTGAGTATGTAGTCAAGGAAGAAAAGAATCTTGTTCCGACCGAACTTGGCGAAAAGGTTACTGAATATCTTGAAAAGTATTTTGCAAATCTTATGAATATTAAATTTACTGCCGAGATGGAAGAACATCTTGATGAAGTGGAATTTAAAGGTAAAAAATGGGAAGACATTGTAGATGAATTCTATAAGGACTTTATTGTACATTTAAACGAAGCCGAAGTTAATAGCGAGAGTATGAAAGGAGAGGCACAACCTAGCGGAATTATATGCTCTAAGTGTGGCGGAATGATGGTGTATCGCGAAGGTAAATTTGGCAAGTTCTTGGCTTGTAGCAATTATCCAAGCTGTAAAAACACACAAAACATTCAAGAAGACGAAGCCCCTGAAGATATGGGTAATTGCCCTATGTGTAATTCACCATTACAAATTAAGCGAAGCAAAAAGGGAGACAAATTCTACGGTTGTAGCAATTGGCCAAAATGTAATTTTGCACATTGGGATATGCCTTTAAAGGAAAAATGCGAAAAGTGTGGTCAACAAATGTATAAACACATAACACCACGTAGTGAAAAAATATATTGTGCTAACAAGGAATGTAAATAATGAAAATTAATATAATAGGTGGAGGATTGGCTGGCAGTGAAGCTGCATTATATCTTGCAAACAGAGGGTATAAAGTAAACCTTTATGATATTAAAGGTAAAAGTTTTACTCCTGCTCATCATAACCCTAATTACGCCGAAATTGTATGTAGTAATTCGTTTAAAAGCGAAGACCCTACTAGTGCTAGCGGAATACTAAAACAGGAATTATTAAGTTTAGGTAGCACATTATTAAAGGTGGCATACGAAGTTAAAGTTCCATCAGGTGGCGCGCTAGCAGTTGATAGGGAGCAATTTGCTAGCAAGATTACAGAACTGATTAAATCAAATCCTAACATCACACTTTACACTGAAGATGTTGGTGAGTTTGAAAGTGATGCTATCACAATAGTTGCTACAGGGCCACTATCAACCGATAATATGTGCAGGGCGTTAAGCAATACCATAGGCAGTGACTTTCTATACTTCTTCGATGCGGCAGCACCTATTATAGATGCTGATAGCATTAATAGTGATATTGCATTTATGCAAGGTCGTTACGATAAGGGCGGGGCAGACTACCTTAATTGTCCAATGACTAAGGAACAGTATTTAAAGTTTTATAACGAACTAATCCGTGCCGAGGGTGTGGAACTTAAGGACTTTGAAAATAAAAAGGTATTTGAAAGTTGTATGCCAATCGAAGTAATGGCACGTCGTGGCGAAGATGCAATACGCTTTGGCCCACTTAAACCAGTTGGTCTTATGGACAAACGTACAGGCATCAAACCTTATGCTGTAGTGCAACTTCGTAAGGAAAATGTGCAGGCCAATATGTACAATATGGTGGGATTTCAAACTAATCTAACATTCCCAGAGCAAAAGCGTGTGTTTAGGCTAATTCCAGGACTGGAAAACGCTGAGTTCTTACGCTATGGTGTAATGCACCGCAATAACTTTATCAACTTTCCAAAAGTTTGTGATATATATAGCAGGCTTAAGGCAAATAATAATATATTTATTGCTGGTCAACTTAGCGGTGTGGAAGGTTATGTTGAGAGTATTGCAAGTGGCTTGTATTGTGCTATAAATGTAGCCAATATGCTATCAGGTAAGCCACTACTTAAATTAACTAATCACACAATCATAGGTGGCTTATATGACTATCTAATTAATGCAAATACCGAGCATTTCCAACCAATTAATGCCAACCTTGGCATACTGGCACCAATAGAAATGCGCGATAAGCAAAAACGTAACGAAATGTACGCTGAGCGTTCAAAGGAAGAGATACACAAAATAATATAATAAAATAAGGAGGAAAAATATAATGACAATTGAAAAATTAAAAGAAAGTGATATTCCGGAGCTTAGAAAAATGATACAATTTACTTGTGAGGAATGCTTTAAACTATATTATCCTCAATCAATTATACAAAAGACAATTAAAGCACTAGACGAAGATGGAATAAAAACTCGTGCAAGTTGGACACATTTTTATGTAGTAAAAGAGGAGGGCAAAATTATTGGATGCGGAGCCATTGGTCCATATTGGGGCAGTGAAACAGAAAGCTCACTATTTACAATATTTGTAGACCCAGCAATGCAGGGTAAAGGCATTGGCAAGCAAATTATTCAAACTCTTGAGCAAGACGAATATTTTGTACGTGCAAAACGAATTGAAATTCCCGCATCACTAGTAGCTTTGCCTTTTTATGTTAAAATGGGATATAAACACAAAAATGGTGAATTGATTTTAGACGGAGACAATATAAAGCTTGAAAAATTTAACGATTTGCAAAAGTAGTAGGAAGGATAATATAAATGAGTAAAACTGTAGAGATAGTAAAGCAATATGTGCCTTACAACGAACAAGAAAAGCAAGATATTGAATTAATTATAAAGGCGGAAGAAATGTTTGGCGATATTCTTACTAGAGATAACAAGTTTTGCCATGTTACATCATCAGCTTTTGTTATAAATAGGGAACATACCAAAGTTTTATGTACATATCATAATATTTATAACTCTTGGAGTTGGGTTGGCGGTCACGCTGATGGTGATGATGATCCACTGTATGTGGCCCAAAAGGAAACTAGGGAAGAAACATCATTACAAAATTTTACATTAATAGGCAATGGCCCAATTTCATTTGAGACTTTACCAGTATTAAGTCATATGCGCAAAGGGAAATATGTTCCAGCACATACACATTTTAATGTAACATATTTATTTGAAGCGGACGAAAATCAAGAGATACATATACTAGAAGATGAAAACAGCAATGTTGGATGGCTTACATTTGATGAGTTGATTACTAAATCAACCGAACCGTATATGGTAACTGTGTATAAAAAGATAGTAGAAAGAATAAAACAATTAGATAAATAAAAAATAAGAAAAGATATACTAAATAAAAGGATACAATTATGCTATTAGAAGAATTTGATAACAATAGAATTGCTATGTTAAATCCAGATACGTTTCATAAACCGTTGGACAATATGCCTAAAACCTGTGTTTCATTTTTCTCAAAAACGATTATGAAATATATTGTTGAAAATTTTAAACTTGAAGAAATAGGCAGAATATCTAATTCTACTGCATATTTTCCTATTTATAAAATTAATATAGATGGTGTAGAGTTGGCTATTTTTCACTCAGCAATGGGGGCGTCTGCTTGTGTGGGTAATGCGGAAGAGTTGATTGCTATGGGTGTTAAGAACTTATTGCTGGTTGGCTCTTGCGGTTGTTTAGAAGATAAAATGGAAGAATACTCAATAATTATTCCAACTTCGGCAATAAGGGATGAGGGCACGAGTTATCATTATGAACCTGCAAGCGATGAAACACAAATTAATCCTAGAATGGTTGATGTGATTGAACAATTTATTAAATCTAAATCAATTAATTATAGCAAAGGCAAAACGTGGACAACGGATGCTATATTTAGAGAAACAAGAGATAAGGTAAACAAGCGTAAAAGTCAAGGAGCAATTACCGTTGATATGGAATGTTCAGCGATGAACGTGTTAGCAAATTTTAGAAATGTTAATTTTGGACAAATATTCTATGCTGCTGACAATCTTGGTGCGGAAGAATATGACCCAAGACATTTAATGATAAATGGCGAAAGTGATATGAATAGTAAAATAAAAATAGTATCATTAGCACTTGAATGCGGTATAGAAATAGACAAAAATTTTAATTAGGAGAAAATTATGGATTATAGAGCGACAACAATATTAGCCGTTAAAAAGGACGGCAAAACTGTAATGGTGGCAGATGGTCAAGTAACACTTGGTCAAAGCATTATTGCCAAGACCACTGCACACAAACTTCGTAGAATTTACAACAACAAGGTCATTGTTGGTTTTGCTGGTGCGGCAGGATTTGCTGTGTTACTTAGCGAAGAATT
>JAZUAB010000097.1:0-16802 GCA_045637745.1 Candidatus Onthoplasma sp.
TAATGCTAAAAATAGCATATTAAAGCAATTTAATTTAAATATTATCGATAATTTAAACAATATTAAATATTGCAACAATTTAATTTATGACTACAATGTGTTTGATAAAAATGAAATTATTAAGTTTAATGATTATTGCGATAATAACAATATCCACGGCTACATAGACTTGCCTAACTTTGCGACCAAACAAGATATTGATAAGATTCAAGATGTGTTGACTGAAACCAACTTGGGTGTGGTAGCAAACAACTTGTATGCCCTTAATTTTGATTGCAAAATGTTGGGGGGTCAATTCTTAAATGTTTATAATAGTTATACAATTAAGTGCCTACAACAATTAAATAATTTTGATGCGCTTTTTGTTGAGGAACTATCTGATAGTGATGTTTGCAATTTAAATTGTGATATAAGTTTGTTAAGGCGTGAAAAAGTGTATATGACATTGTTGCATTGTCCATTTAAGCAGAATTTGAAGTGTAACTGTGGCGATTGTAAATATAATAGTGATGCGTATTTTACAATTAACAGCGGAAAGAAATTTAAGATTAAAAGAAAGAAAACATCTAGTTGTGTGTTTTTGTTAAAAGATTAAAGGAGTAATATGGAATTTCCTAAAGGATATATTGAGGCAAGAAAAAACATAATTCCAGACATTCAACAGTTTTTGGAAAGTTATAAACAGATGCCGGTAAAATCGTTTTTTGTCAACACAAATAAGATTGATGAAAATGAATTTATTAAATCTACGGACTGGAATGTAGAGAAGTGTGCTGAAGGATGGAAGTTGCTTGATGATATAAAAGTAGGCAAGACTCCGGAACATCATTCAGGTATGATATATATGCAGGAACTTAGTGCAATGATGCCTGCAACATTTTTGCCTGTAAAACCCACCGATTGGGTGCTGGATATGTGTTCGGCTCCTGGTGGGAAAGCGATTCAAACTGCACTTAAACTAAAAGATGGCTTGTTGGTTGCAAATGAGATTGTAAGGTCGCGTGCAAATGTCTTAAAATCCAATGTTGAGAGAATGGGGCTTTCAAATGTTTGCGTGATAAATAATGACCCAAAGCAATTAGAAGATTGCTGTGAGGGAATTTTTGATGCCATTATTGTAGATGCTCCATGCTCGGGCGAAGGAATGTTTAGAAAGGATGAAGATGCCCGCCTAAATTGGAGCCAAGCGAATGTGGAGGCTTGTGCTATAAGGCAAAAGGCAATACTTGAGACTGCAAACAAGTTGTTGCGAACTGGGGGATATCTGCTATATTCTACTTGCACGTTTTCGGTAGAGGAAAACGAACAAGTGGTAGCAGATTTTTGCTCTAAACACAATTATAAAATTATTCCACTAGAATATAATGGGGCGGTAAATGGAATTAAGATAGATGGATTTGAAACTAATAAATGCCTAAGATTTTATCCGCACAAATTTAGTGGAGAAGGGCAATTTGTAGCGTTGCTACAAAAGGCAGAGGCGAGTTTTGAAAGGGTTGATTGCGTAAAGAAGTTAAAACCATTAAATAAATTGCCAACTGAATATAAACTATTTGTCGAGTTTTGTGCTAAAAATCTTGAAAAATATGATGATATATTGGATGGCGCTATATGTAACAATGGAATTATATACTATTGTAAATATAGGGCAATTGCAGAAAGCGGTGTGAATTTAGTTAATTGTGGTGTGATTTTGGGAGAGGTCGCTAAGGGAAGATTTGAACCCCATCATAATATTGCGACCGCATTTGGTGATAGATTTATTAATAAAATTGACTTAAATGTTGATGATGTGTACAAGTATTTGAGAGGAGAAACACTGCCAATTAGGTCTGGGGGGTATATAGCAGTTGCACACAAGGGCATTGTAATTGGACTGGGTAAGGGTGGAGATATTATTAAAAATCACTATCCAAAAGGTCTTAGAAATTTGTAAATAAATAATAAAAAATATAACAAAAATCAAATTTAAATAATAAAAAAATATAAAAATAATCTCAAAAAAATCAAAATTTTAATAAGAAATTTTCAAAAAAGTATTGAAATTTATCAATTTCTGTAGTATATTAAATATACAATAAATTGCCTAAAGGCAATGAGTTAAAGGAGAAAGTTATGAACATATCATTTTCAAATATGTTGGCAACAGGTGCATGGATGGCATTTTTGAGTGTGCTAGCAATTATTGGCATAATTGTTGCCGGTGGCTTTATAGTAGCGGTTATAGGTAAAATGATGCTTGGTGTGTTTAGTAATTCACATTCACAGACTAATGCTTATGACAATGCGAATAATTATACATATGTGCCAACCAATCAAAACACATATAATAATCAAAATTCATATATGACTCAAGTGGAAGAAGAGTCTTATGTACGTAAAGACAATATTGCACCAGTAGAGCAAAGAGCTCCACAAGAAGACTATTCATATGCATTAGATGTTGATGAGGCTAAGGCTAAAACTGAAGAAGAGGCGCTAAATAACGAGTTAAATAGCGCGGACGAAGACGATTTCTTTAAGGACTTCAAGGGAGACAATGATGTTAGATTTGGTGATGATGACGATTTGATGGGAATGATTGATGAAATCTCTCAAGATGTGCTAGACGAGGAAGAGCAAACTGCTATTAAGGCTGAAGAAGAGGCAAGTCGAGCAAATCAATCGGTGTTAGACCAATATTCAATTGACAACTTCTTCAACGAACAAGAAGAAACTGAAGATCAAGATGATGAAATTTTAGACACCGCTGATTCATATGAGGTTGAGGAAACGGTTGAAACGGTAGTTGATGAAGAAACAATGAATGAAATTAACGCATTAAAAGATCAAGTAAAGGAAATTGTAGAGACTATGGAAGAAAACAAAAATCAAAACGAAACATTTAATGAACAATTAATTAACATCTTAAATGAGTTGAAAGAAGCAAATAAAAAAGAAGTTAGAACCGAACAAGATGCAGAACGCGAAATTAATGATTTAAAACAACAACTTGAAGAATCTAGACTTGAGATGGAAAGACAATTGCAAGAAAGAATGGCTGACAAAGATGCTGAAATGCAAGCAAAATTGCAAGAACAGATGGAGGCATCAAATGCTGAAATTGAAAACTTAAAGGCACAATTGTCAGAATTGTTAAACAAGATGGACGAGCCTGAAGATGATGCTATGGAAGTTGAACCTGAAGAAATTGATGAAATGGAAGCTTTGCGCAATGAAGTAAAAGATATGCTTGACGATATGCGTGAAGAAAACGATGCTAAAGCAAACGAATTTAATTCTCAAATCCTTGAAATCCTAAATGAATTAAAAGAAGCCAACTTAAAGCAAAGCTCACAAGTTAAGATTGAAACATCTGAAGATGCAGTTGAAGAATTGGCTCAATGGAATGAAGAAGTTGAGGCAATTGAAGAAGATATGCAAAAACAATACAAGGAAGAGTTGTTGCATAAGGATGACGAAGAGAAGGCTGAACTTAAAGCTCAAATGGAAAGTTACAGCGCTGAAATCGGCGAGTTAAAAGCTCAATTGGCAAACTTAATGGAAAAATTTAATGAGCAAAGCGAAAGTTCAAAAGCTGAAAATCAAGCCTTGTTAGATCAATTGCAAGCCGAAAGAGATGAAAGAGTTCGTATCGAACAACAAAACGTTAAGAAAGAAAAGGCTCAACAAGAACAACTAGAGGCTTTAAGAAAAGAAAATGAAGCGTTGGCAGATAAGTTGCAAGCTAGAGCAGAAGGCGACTTTGAAGAGTTGACTGAAGAGGAATTAGAAGACTTGTATAGTCACACAACAACAATTGATTACAATGCAATCAGTCAAATGAATCAAGAACAAATTGATACTAAAGTCAAAGTTGGTTTGAAGCAATCTCAAGACGAAATTGATCAACTTAAAGAACAAGTTTCTAGATTGACTGCATACATTCAAGAACGTGAAGGTGGTTTGGCAGAACAAATCAATGTTCACGAAGTAAGAAGTGCTGATTTTGACATTGATACAGTAAAAGAAATTACTGCTAAAGAAGTAGAGGCTAGAGTTAAGGAAAAATTGATCGACTCATTGGCAGAAGTGGAACTATTGAAAGTTGAATTAAACGATACCAAAGAAGAAATTGAAAAACAATACAAAGATCAATTGGCTGACACTGAGGCCGGTATGGAATATGACCAAATTAGCAAATTGCAAGCATCAGCAGAGAAAATTGATGGCTTGGCTAGCAAGTTGGATGATCTTACTGAAGCATTAAAGGAAGAGCACTCAAATGCTCAAAACACAAGCGAACAATGTGTTGAACAAATTGAAGCATCAAGAGATATTAAAGTTGAAGAGGTTAAACAAAGCGGTTTAGATGCTGAATTTGCTGTTATTGGACCTAAGAACAACCAAGTTGCATTGGTGGCAACTGATGAAGCTGTGGCTGAAACTGTTGAAAATATTGATATTGAAACTGCTAAACGTATCACTAATGCTGAAATTGATGAAATTGTTGCAAGCAGACTAGAACAATCAAATAAAGAAATTGAAAACTTAAAGCAACAAATCGCTGACTTAAAGAAAGATATTGTTGCTAAAGATGAACAATTAGAAAAGCAAAATCAAGCAACTGTTCCTGCAGTAAGAAGTCCATTATTTGATGTTGAGGCAATTAAGCGTATTACCGCTCAAGAAGTTGAAATTAAGGTTCAAGAACGTTTAGCGGAAGCTATGAAAGAAATTGAACAAATGAAGCAACAACTTGAACTTTCTAAGCGTGAAATTGAAAAAGAATATAAAGAACAAATGGCTAAAAATGCTGGGGCTGAAAGCGAGATTAAAGAAAAACTAAAAGATTCGGCTGCTGAAGTTATTGAACTAAAAGAACAATTGGCTGATTTGACTGAACAACTTGCTGTTGAACACGAAGAAGCTAAACAAAATAGTGAAGCAATTGTTGAACAACTAGTTCAAAGCCGTGAAGAAATGGCTAAACAACTAGTATTTAATCAAGAAACTGACGAAATGGCTATAACAACTGCTACTGAAGTTACTGTTATTGGACCTAAGAATAATCAAGTGGCTTTAGTAACTGGTATGCCTATGACTAGCGAAGTTATTGAAGATATCCCAACAATTGACATCGAAACTGTTAAAAAATTGGCTGAAGAAGAAATTGAAGAAAAGGTTGAACAAAGAATGACTGACTCAATTATTGAAATTGAAGAATTAAAGAGACAAATATTAAATCTATCAATTCAAATTCAAGAAATTAAAAACGGAACTCCTGACAACGACGATGAAAAACCTGTTGTATTCCACTATTCAACTGAACAAGCTTATATCGAAAGATTGGCTATTTTGGAAGAAAGATTAAAGAGTGCTAAAAAGGATTTAAAGATTAATAATAAAGAGTTGAAGCCTTTACAAAAGGTTAATAAGACCTTGGAAAGAGACCGTATTAAACTTCGCCGTAGAGATGCAATTGCTGCTAAGAAGAAAGTTGCATTGTATGGTGTAAACAATTATGTTGATATTGACCGTGAAAAAGCTGAAAAACTAGCACAAGAATTGGAAATGTTGGACGGCTTGAGATTGTCAGTAAGCCACTGCGAAGAGGTTATGAATGCTAATATTGATAGATATCCAATACTAGTTCACACTGATAAGATTTTGCGTGAAAATATTGCTAATATAGAGACTGATATTGCAACATTAACTAAAGAACTTAATATTTTACGTGAAAACAACGGTTCACAAGCTGAATAGATTAAAAAAATTCTCTTACGAAAGTAGGAGAATTTTTTGCTACAAAATTATAATGGATGGAAATATGATTTGATTAATTAATTAAGTTTGTGATATAATAAAAATGAAAGGAAATATTATTATGATCTTTAAAAGAAAGCCTACAGTGGTAGGATTATGTCTTGGTGGCGGAGGAGCTCGTGGATTTGGGCATCTTGGCGCATTAAAGGCATTTGAAGAATATGGCATCAAATTTGATATGGTAGCAGGATGTAGTGTTGGAAGCTGTGTGGGAGCATTTGTTTGTGCACAAAAGAGCTTTAAACAAATATATAATATAGCCAAAAATCTTGACGCCAAGGATATCAGACGTAACAAAATTAAGTTTATGCCATCGACTACTGATGGGCTAGAGGAATTAATTACTAATAATATTAAGCAAAAAAATATTGAAGAGTTGCCTCAAAAACTTTACATAGTAAGCGTGGACGCAAAAACAGGAAAAGAAGTGATATTTGATAGCGGAAATTTGGCAAAGGCTGTTGCAGGCAGTTGTGCTGTTCCGGGCGTGTTTTATGCGGTCGGTTATAACAATATGACGCTTATTGATGGTGGCGTAATGAACAATATCCCAGCAGACGTATTAAAGAAAAATGGTTGTGATGTTATTATTACAATAGATGTTAATAGTACTCGCGGGGGTGGTACATCCAGTGATAAATTCTATGATGTATTCCTAGCATCTATTAGTATTATGATGAAGAATAATTCAAATAAGGGCTATGAATATAGCGATATAGTAATCAAACCTGATATGAAACGATTTAGGTCAAGCAAGTTGGACGGTTATGAGGCGATGATTGAAGAAGGCTATAATGCTACAATTGCATCAATGCCTGAGATTTTAAAACTAATTAAGAACAAAAGATATAGATTATGGCAAAGAAACAAAAGAAAGAACTTGCAAAAATTATAATAATAAGTATAATGTTGTTAATAACCAGTTTATCAATCATTTTTACAAAGCCAATATCAAAATTCATTAATCGAATACTTATTAATTTCGATATACAAACTGGGAATAATGATATGGTGGTTCATTTTATAGATGTTGGTCAAGGTGATGCAATTGCAATTAAATTGCCTAATGATGAAATTATGCTTATTGATTCTGGAACAAAAGACAGTCAAAATTACTTGGTAGAATATTTAAAAGCCAACGTATTGATGACTAACAATGATTTGGTTGTGGATTATTTGTTTTTATCACATCCAGACATTGACCATTCGGGTGGAATGAGTGCAGTCTTTGGAGAGTTTGAGGTTAAAAATTTTTATAGGCCAAATATTGCGTCTAAAAATGAAAGCCTTAATGGTTTTGCTTTGAAAACTGACACTGAAGAATATGCTGAGGTTATAGCACTGTCTAAGCTTGAAAATGACTTGAATACGTTTGTATTAAATCAAGAGTTTGAATTTTATATTGGTAAAGTATTAGTTCAAATATTTTCTCCGCTAGATGTATATGATACAACAAATGAAATGAGCAGTGTTATTAAATTAACATATTGCAACAAGTCGTTTTTGTTTACCGGCGATATCGGCGGAAACAGTGAAGAAGATATGTTGATAACCCATAAAGAAAGGTTGAATTGTGACGTATTAAAAGTTGCTCACCATGGCAGTAAAGGAAGCACAAGTGAAGAGTTTGTAAATATAGTTACTCCAGAATACGCTGTGATTTGTGTTGGAGAGAATTCATATGGGCATCCACATTTTACTGTGGTTAGCAGACTTAAAAATACGGGAGCGGAGGTGTTGACAACTAAAAATTCAGCAATCAGATTTGTCTGCAATCAAAATGGGTTGAGATTATTAGATAAAGATATAATCTATTCTACTGAATATATAAAATGGTGGGCGATAGGATTATCAATTGATTTGATTTTAGCAATATGTTTAACAAAGATTGTTGTAAGGAAAGTATTAAAATCTAAAAAGACCAGTGAGGAAGTGTAAACTTTTGTCGAAGTTTGTCGAAATGTGATTTAAAAGTAGTGATTAGGCTAATGTAATGTGCTATACTTATAAATTTGCTTGCTAAAAATTAAAATATTTGATATTATGATATTGTTAAAAAGGATGTGAAAAGGTAACTGTTAATAACGTGTTATTCAAATCTTAATGTTTAAAGATTTAATATTTAATATGAAACTAGTTATATAACCTCTTAGATTACCACAAAAATTTATTTAAAACACTAGTATAGCATTATGTGTCTATATGATAGGAGGTAAAAGTGAAAAACATATTGATTGTGTGTCCTGACAAGGACTTGCGTAAGGATTTATCCAAGGCTCTTGCTAAAGAGCTTAAATGTTTGTACCTTGATGCTGATGAGTTGTTAGATTTTGAAATATTAAATCGTCAAGATATTGCATTAACAGAGGCGCGAGATGCGTTGCACGAAATGGAAACTGAAACACTAAGACGTGTGACAGGCTTTAAAAACTGCATTATAACTATTTCACATAGTTTATTTGTGGCAAATGACAACTTTGATTTATTAAAAGATTTAAGGAGAGTAAACATTGTATTGCCAAAATCATATTTAATAGCTAAAACCAGAAAAGAAGATAAATACAAATTGGAACAAGAGTTGTGCTTATACAATCAAATTAATGGATTGGTTAGTGTAAATTGTGATGTGACAATTGAAAAAGATGTTATATCAATTCCCGAATTGTGCCAAAAAATTATATTTGAATTAAATAAATAAAACAAAAAAATCCCGCTGATTGCAGGGATTTTTTGCATAGGATGATTCCTATATTAATATATTGTGTAAAAAGATTTGATATTATACATAGTACTTGAAAATTATTTAGATTTTCTTGTACTTTTTTTTACCTTTTCACTATAGGCTTTGCGTCTATTTTCAGCATCTTGCTTGGATTTAGATAAAAGATTTTCCTTATTATGTGGATTGACCTTATCTAATATCTTATATCTATTCTCACTACTTACATACTCGACATAATCGCTATAGGGCTCCACGCTATCAATCTGCATATTAGGTTTTGATGAAGGATTGTATCTAAACAATGTGTTATAACCGCTAGAAACTGATGCAAAACTGTGTGTTTGGCTATATTTTAAATCATATCCGTGATTTACACAAGGGCAGTATGCAATAATTATGCTTGGACCGTTATATTGTTCTGCTTCTATAAAGGCTTTTACGGCTTGATCAGGGTTGGAGCCAATTGCAATATTGGCAACATATACATCGCCATAACTCATCATCATAGAAGCAAGGTCTTTTTTCTTTGTGGTTTTACCAGTTTGATTGAATTTTGCACTGGCGCCTCTTGGAGTTGCTTTGCTGGTTTGACCACCAGTATTTGAATATACTTCGGTATCAAGCACTAGAATATTGATATTTTCGCCACTGGCAATAACGTGGTCAAGCCCGCCAAAACCAATATCATAAGCCCAACCATCGCCACCAATAATCCAAGTGCTAGGCTTAATGATAAGACCAATGTTTTCAAATAAATATTTATCGGAATCTGCAATTCCACGAGTTGCGCTATAAAGAGTAAGCTGTTGTAATATATCGCGATTTTGTTGATGATTATCAGTGTCGTTTAAGAATTTATTAATAATTAATTGCACATCTTGGCTGAATGTTGTTTGCTGTAATTTGTCAATAAAGTTTTTGCGTTGTTCAGTGCGAGCCAACATAATCCCGTAGCCAAATTCAGCATTGTCTTCAAACAAACTATTTGCCCACGCAGGACCTAAGTTAAGTCCGTCTTTAGTGTAAGGGCAAGTAGGGAATGTACCGCCATAAATACTAGAGCATCCAGTAGCATTTGCAATTAACATTCTATCGCCAAATAGTTGAGTAAGAAGCTTGATATAAGGGGTTTCGCCACATCCTGCACAAGCACCGCTATATTCAAAATATGGCTTTTTGAATTGTACACCCTTTACGTTATTAGGCTCAAAAGGTTGAACTTGTGGTAACGTGTAAGCATATGCTTGGTTTTGTAGTTCAATTTCCTTTAGTTTGCTATCACTTTTCATTATGATAGCCTTTTCTTTCATAGGGCATACTTGTGCACACACACCGCATCCAGTACAATCCATAGGTTCAACTTGCATACGATATTCGCCATCAGTTAGCATTGCCTTTTTGGATGTAAAAGTATTAGGTGTTTTATCATCTCGTTCAAATATAACAGGGCGCAAACTTGCGTGAGGGCATATAACACTACATCTACCGCATTGAATACAGAATTCTGCATTCCAACAAGGAATTTCGCTAGCAATACCGCGTTTTTCAAATTTTGCAGTATCAGTAGGCATACTACCATCAGCCTTGAATTTGCTAACAGGAATATCATTTCCGCATTGTTTAGATATAGGTTTAATAATATCTTCAAAATAAGGGGTTTTGGTTTGGGCGGTTAAGGTTTCGGTTTGGGTGAATACAGAGTTTTTAACCAAGGTTATACTTTTTTCTACTTGTGTTATGGCGTTTATGTTATTATTTACAACGTCTTCACCTTTTTTAGCAAACATAACTTCAATATTATGCTTAATATTGCTTAATGCTTTTTTGAATGGAACAACCTTAGCGGTGTAGAATAATGCGGTTTGCATTATATTATTAATTTTGTTGCCTAGATTATTTGCGAGAGCAATTTTATCTGCATTGATTGTGTATACTTTTAGATTTTTATCAATAATGTCTTGCTTGATTTCATTTAACATTACCTTGTTTAATTCTTCTGGAGTGTAACTGCAATTAATTACTAAAATTCCATCATTGTGGACGCAACTGGTTATATGATATTTTTTAATAAATGAAGGGTTGTTGCATAATACAACATCAACTTGATTAGAATTGAACGGTTTGTTTATAGGTAGATTGCTACTACGAATGTGTGAAACCGTTAAACTTCCTGACTTTTTGCTGTCATAATCAAAATAGCCTTGAGCATAGTTATCTTGACCTAAAATCTTGATAATGCTTTTAGCACTTGACACACTACCATCACTTCCAAGCCCGTAAATACGAGCATTAAAATTGTCGCTTGGCTCAGTATATAGTTTTAACTGAGGTAGGGAATTATTATTGATGTCATCAGTTATGCCAATAGTAAATGGTGACATCAGCTTATCGCGCATATTGTAAAATACGCTAATTGCATCATCAGGCGTGAATTCTTTACCGCCCAAGCCATATACACCTTGCAATAAGTTAACTTTAATCTTATTTTTAAACAAAATGCTTGCAATTGTAGAGTAAATATAGTTATCGCCATTAGGGGTAAAGTTACGCTCTAATACAGTTATACTCTTAACAGTTTTAGGAATTATTGAAACAAAAGTTTTTTCATCAAAAGGTTTTAATAGGCGAATATTGATAATGCCTGTTTTTCCTTTGATATATGGTCGTGCCTCTTTTAATGTGTGAAGGCTACTACCCATTGTAACCACTATATCAGTGGCGTCAGGATCACCATAATATTCAATAGCATCATATGAGCGATTTGTTATGGTTGTGGTTTTATTAAACGCAGATTTAACAGAGGCTATAACATCATTGTAATATGGAGCACTTGCCATACGATTTTGGAAAAATACATCTGGATTTTGGTTTGTTCCTTTAGCATAAGGTTTGTAACAACTCATAGCACGTGCTTTAAATTGGTTGATTTTGTCTAAATCGACTATTGATAAAATTTCTTCCTTAGTAGATTGCTCAATGGTGTTAAGTTCGTGAGATGTTCTAAATCCATCAAAAAAGCATATAAAAGGCGTGCTCGTATCCATGCTAGCAAGTTGTGTGGCAATAGCAATATCGTTGGCCTCTTGCACACTTGTTGCGCAGATAATATTGTAGCCAGTGTTAAGGGTGGAATATATATCGCTGTGGTCGCAAAATATATTAAGTGCATGGGTTGCTAGACTGCGCGATGATACGTATATTACATTTGGAAGCAATTCGCCAGCAATCTTATACATATTAGGTAGCATTAACAGTAACCCTTGGCTTGATGTGAATGTAGTAGCCAGTGCACCACTACTTAATGCTCCATGTAAAGCACCGGCGACTCCAGCCTCAGACTGCATTTGTGTAATCTTAACGCTGTTATTAAATATATTTGTCAATCCTTTAGTAGAAAAATCATCACAAGCTTCTGCCATAGGCGAACTTGGAGTAATAGGGTAAATCACCGCCATATCATTCATAAGATATGCGATATGTGCCATTGCGCTATTGCCATCAATAGTAATTCTGTTCATATAATCTCCTAAATATATTAATATGATATCACAAACAAAATAATTTTCCTATCAAATTTGAAAATAAATAAAAAAATCCGCAACTATCTTGCGGATTTTTAATTTGCATTATAAGAAATATTATTTTAATTCTACAGTAGCGCCAGCTTCTTTCAATTGAGCTTCGATTTGCTTAGCTTGTTCAGTAGGAACATTTTCCTTAACTGTAGCACCAGCAGTTTCAACTAGGTTCTTAGCATCAACTAGGCCTAAACCTGTGATTTCACGGATAACCTTAATAACTGCGATCTTGTTAGCGCCAACGTCCTTTAATACTACGTTGAATTCGCTCTTTTCTTCTGCAGCAGCAGCTTCGCCAGCAACAGCAGGACCAGCAACAACAGCAGCAGCGGCACTAACGCCAAATTCTTCTTCTAATGCGTGAACTAATTCACATAGTTCAACAGCTGTTTTTGTTTTGATTTCTTCAATCATTTCTTGTATTGTCATAACAATTTCTCCTTTAAATTTTTATCTTCCAAATTTTACAATGATTTGAATAACATTAGACCTTTAAGTAGTCCGAACTAGTTTTGCTTATCTGCAATAGCTTGAATAGCACGAGCAAGTGCAGATACTGGAGCATTAAGCATAGCAAGCAAGTTAGCGATAAGTTGTTCACGTGAAGGAATGCTAGCAAGCATTTCAACTTTAGCCTTATCAACCACTTCACCGTTTAAGAAACCGGCTTTAATTTCCATTTTATTAAGAGCTTTGATTTGAGCCTTAATAACACGAGGAGCACAAGTTTCATCTTCCATACCAAATGCAAATGCTGTAGTACCTTCTAGGTAAGAGTCAAAACCAGTGATTCCAAGTTCATCACAAGCTTTCTTGAAAAGTCTATTCTTATATACTTTGTATACAGCGTTAGCATTTCTAAACTCTTTACGCAAATTAGTATCTTCAGCAACTGTGATTCCACGATAGTCAATCAATACAATAGACTTAGCATTGCTAATGTTTTGTTTAATCTCGTCAATCACTACTTTCTTTGCTTCTTGATTAGCTGACATTTGTTCCTCCTTATAATGCTTTTATAAACAAAAATCCCTTATGCCTAAAAGACATAAGGGACACAATATTCCGCTCATAATCTCACCTCAACAAGCATAGATTGCTCTATTTACGCTAAATGCACTTGCAGTCTTAGGCACATAAATTTTTATTTACGCGCTAATTATAGTACACATTTCAAGATTTGTCAACACTTTTTACAAAATTTATTAAAAATTTATAAAGTGCGATGATTATAGTATGATTATAGGTAAATTATAATAAAAATTTACGTCTTTAAATTTAGCATAAAATTTTTAGCATTCGACACTGCTATGTTGTAGATTTTTGTCGAAAGTGTAATTTATTTAGAGTATTTTGCATAAAATATATTTAATGTTAATAAGTTGATAACAAATGTTTGACAATGTATTTAAAATGTTTTATCATTAAATTGAAAACATTAAAAGGAGTGTATTATGAAAAAGAAATTAGTACTTGGTGCTTTGGCTTTGAGCGCAACAGCGGTATTAGGTTTGACTGGTTGCGGTGATAAAAACACTTATACCGTAACATTTGACTCTGATCCAGCAATCACTAGCGATAATAAGTATGTTGACTTTAAGGAAGGAGCAACTAAACTTGAAAACGTGCCAACACCTGTTGAAAAGGATGGCTTTGCTGGTGTATGGGAATCATTTAAGCTAGAAGACAAGGATATTACTGTAACAGCTAAATATGGTGATGGAACTGAGGCTAATCCATATATGGTTGCGACAGCCAGTCAATTTAAGACTCTTTTAACTGAGTATACATACGCCAAGGCAGAATTGCCATCAACTCAAACATATTTCAAATTGATTGCAGACGTTGACTTAGAAGATATTGCTGATTTAGAAGATCTTGAATTGGCAAGCAAATATTTCAATGGCGTTATTGATGGTGATGGTCACAAATTATTAAATCTTGATGGCTCACGTTTAAGATCAACCGAAGGTGCGTTATTTGCAAATATCACAGGTGCTACAATTAAAAATTTAAATGTGTACTTGGGAAAATATCTTGGGACTATTGCTGGTGTTGTTAGAGGCGGAACCAATAAATTTAATAATGTAAAGGTATATAATCAAGATAGATTTGATGCTACAATTATTAAAGCTGATGATAACAACGAAAGTGCATTTATCAACTTTGTACTTGGTGACGACACAGTGATGAACTTTAAAAATTGTATAAATAATGCCGACTATGTTGGCTATGCTCAATACAATGGATTGTTGGTTGGTGGTTATGCGACAGCTAATACAACTGTAAATTTTGATGGTTGTGTGAATAATGGTGAAACTGTTTCTGTAGGTGCAATGGGAATGTTCTTTGGTAACTCTTCTCATAAGCCAGCATCTTATAGCGTTACAAACTGTGTGTTTAACGGCTCATTGGAAGTTCCTAATCCTTATAAATCACATATTTTGTGTGCAGACTCTGGCGGTACGGCGTTTGCTTCAGAAATGGGATATTATGATGATATAGATGGTTTCCCTGGCGAATTAGTTGGTGTAAATGCTGAATCAATCGAACTTTTGGAATCTAAATACACCGCAACAATTAATGAAGATGACATTGAAGTGTCTGCAGGTGTTGTGGACGCGGGTAAATATCAATTAGTATTGTCTAGCCTTGCAACTACTCATTTAGCGAACTCAAAAACTGGAAATGTATTAACAAATATTGTAGTAGAAGTTGAAAAGACATTAAATAATTCAACTCCAGTTAAGTTTGAAAATGTATATTATGGTATGATTGATTTAAATACATACAATGCCGATAAGGAAGATGCTGATAAAGTGGTTTCTTCATATTCTGAAGACTATGAAGCAGTTGCAGGTATTGAATGGAAACAAATGGATGGTTACAATATTAGATATGCAATCATCGATGGTATGTATGTAATCGACTACACTCAATATGATATTGATATGGACCATGCTAGTGCTACAACAATTAATAAAGCCGCAGCAAATCTAACTAAGGGCATTGCTGTTACAGATGAAGATGAAATTGAATTTATAGTAAATTTTCAATAATACTTAATTATTAAGGAGGATTTAAGTTCCTCCTTTTTTTAATTTTGTACAAAGAGTTATGCTATGGGTTGTAGTGGAAACATAATATATAATGGTTATATTATAACAATTTAAAATATATATTATATAATATGAAAGATTGGATTGTGGAAAAACGCACAAAAGAAATATTAAGTAACGGCAAGGTCAGAGCTCAAGATGTTAAACAACTATTCCAGGAATATGAGCAAGATAAGATTAAGGGTTTACCGATAGAAGAGAGTGAGGCAAGGGCAATATTAATGCTTATAAATATTCCATTAGTATCTTATGTGCTTATGCGTAAATTTGGTTTTGATAGTGTCAGTGATGATTTAGAAGAAATGCAAGTGGGCAAAATGGGACTAATTAAAGCAATTGATTTATATGACATTAGCAAAAATATTAATTTTTCCACATATGCAACAAAAGTTATAACAAATGAGATATTAATGCATTTAAGAAAGCAGAATTCATATACAAACACTGCCGAGCGGACAAAAATATCTATACAAGATACTGTTACTACCGAAAGAGAGGGAGAAACTCTGTATCTTGAAGATATGATTAGTGATGATTATGATATGTGTGAAGATGTGGCGGAAAAGGATTTATTGGAGCATACAATTGTCAAATTTAAACATTTGTCGCCACTTGAACAGCAGGCTTTGGTGTGTTATTTTGGTTTATTCGGCAAACAAAGAATGACTCAAGATGAAATTGGAGCAGAATTTGGAAAATCTAGGAGCAATATAAGTCATATCACACATAGAGCGTTAGATAAACTTAGATTATTAACAATAAATGAAGAAGAATTAGATCATATTGGTCGCAAAAAGAGAAAAATACTATTAGCCGAGATATATCCACTTCAAGATTGTGTCAAAGATTATTTGGAAGAGTTAAGTGAATTAAACGGGTATAATCTATATTAATTGTCAAAATCTGTATATTTTTGCACCAAAACAGTGTTTTTTGATAAAAATATATAAAATTTTGGTTGATTTTTATAAAAAAATATAAAAAAGTTCAAAAAAAATAAAAAAAGTTTGAAAAAAGTGTTGACATTAATTTTGAAGTGTGGTATATTAACAATGCATTCAGCAATGGATGCGAGTACAAATATATCTTAATATAACTTTAGGTAAGGAAAGAATAATGTTCTTTTCAATTCCAAGTTCAAGACAACGTAAATTAGAAAACATTTGCCAAGCAAATGAGTTAAGATTAAACATTAGAGTTTGATCCTGGCTCAGGACAAACGCTGGCGGCGTGCATAAAACATGCAAGTCGAACGGAGGATAAGTGTTCCACTAGTTAATCATACAGTGGTTAATTAGTGGAATACTTACCCTTAGTGGCGGACGGGTGAGTAACGCGTGAGTAATCTGGCTCTATCTGGGGGACAACAGTTGGAAACGACTGCTAATACCGCATAAGACCACGGATACAAAGGTATCAGGGGTAAAAGATTTTATTGGATAGAGATGAGCCTGCGTTTCATTAGCTAGTTGGTGGGGTAAAGGCCTACCAAGGCGACGATGGATAGCCGATCTGAGAGGATGACCGGCCACACTGGAACTGAGAAACGGTCCAGACTCCTACGGGAGGCAGCAGTTG
>JAZUAB010000098.1:0-3030 GCA_045637745.1 Candidatus Onthoplasma sp.
CAATATTTTTCAGCGGTTGTTCTTTGGGTTGTATATATTGTCAGAACAAAGCAATTTCCCGCAATATTAACGGTACTGAATATTCTGCAAATGAGTTGGCAGATTTATTTAAAGAATTAGAATTACAGGGTGCAGACAATATAAATTTAGTTACACCAACACATTTTGCTAAACAAATTGTTGAAGCGCTAAATATATATCGTCCAAACATTCCTGTTGTATATAATTCTTCTGGATACGAATCGGTTGAAACCTTAAAAGTGCTGGATCCTTATATTGATATATATTTAATTGATTTTAAATATTATAATACAAATTTGGCTAAAGATTATTCGAAAGCTGAAGATTACCCAAATATCGCCAAAAATGCGATTTTAGAGTGTTTGCGTCAGAAACCTAATTGTATCCTAAATGGCGGCAAAATGCTCTCAGGCGTAATAATTCGGCATCTTTTGCTACCTCAAGCAACACAAAATGCTATTGACATTGTTAATTGGGTTGCTGAAAATGCCAACAATGCTTATTTTAGCCTAATGAGTCAGTATACGCCTTGCGCTGAAAATCTACCAAAACCTTTACAGCGCAAAATTACCAGACGCGAATATGAAAAGGTTGTAGACCATATAGTAAATCTTGGTTTAGAAAATATTTTCTTGCAAGATATTACAAGCGCAAGCAAATCTTATATACCTGATTTTTAACAAATAAGAACTGTGCCAAAATTTTTAGCACAGTTCTTTCTTTATATAATAAATTCACTTTGAGTGATAATACTACATTTAGGTGATAATTTTGAAATTAAAATCGGTATTCAACAGTATGTTCCGCAGACCTTTACGGTGCTTTTTAATAATTTTAAGTGTTGCAATCGGTGTTTGTTCCGTTATATGCATTTTAAAAGCTTCAGAGATAGCAAAAGAGCTTTTAGAGGGTGAACTTAACGCCCTTGGAATGGACGGTATAACAATCAGTTGTGCAGGAAACAATGAAGGCGATTATTTAGACAGCAATGATTTAAAGCGCTTAGAAAACGACAATTCTGTTGTTTATGCTTCGCCGACAATTGTTGAATTTGGCAGTTTTATAACTGACGACGGCTCTGACAGCGCCTTAATTTGGGGTGTCGGCACAGACTGTAAAAGTGTATTAAACATTGAAATAATTGATGGTGAAGAAATAGGGAAGAGGGAAGTTGACAAAAAAATAAAATCCTGCCTAATTTCCAAAGAGGCCGCTGATAAATATTTTGACGGTGACGCAATAGGAGAAACCATTTCACTTGGTTTAAAGAAAAAATCAGATGAATATAAAGTCATTGGAGTAATAGAACATTCAAGCGGTATTTTAGAAAATGTTGCACGAGAATTTATTCCTGAAATTATTTATATCCCATACACAGCAATGCAAGAAACGTTAGACAGCAAAAAAATAAGCCAAATCAGTTTAAAATTAAAGGATACAAGTAATTTAGAAAGCGGTGCAGCAGCATTAGTTGATATGCTTAATTCTAAAAAAGGTTCGAGTAACATTAAGTATACCAACCTTACCGACCAACGAAAAAATTTCAGCAACATTTTAAATTACGCTTCAGTTATTTTATTTATTATTGCAAGTATTACACTTTTGGTAGCAGGAATAGCTGTTATGACAACAATGTTTTCCTCAATAAATGAACGTAAAAGAGAAATTGGAATTAAAAAAGCAATTGGCGCAAAATTTACAGATATATTACTTGAGTTTTTATTAGAAGCAATTATTATAACTGTTTTGGGCAGTTTGGCAGGTATAGCTATAACTGCATATGCATTTACAATTTTAAACCTTGCTTTTGGATTTAAATTAATTATAGATATTAAACTGTTTGTTTATGCTATATTATTATCAGTGTCTGTAGGGTGCGTTTTTGGTATTTTGCCGGCCATATCTGCGGCAAAGCAAAACCCTATGCAATGTCTATCAGCGTAATTTAACTTTATTCCTTGCTTTTAATAAACTGTCTTCATTATCGGCGATATAATGGTCTTTAGTTGTATTAACGCTCTCATGGCCGAGTGCACGTGCAACAAGATAAATATCGCCGGTTTCGTTATAAAGCTCTGTACCGTAGGTTTTGCGAAGTTTATGGGGAGTAATATGCTCACGGGTACCAATTAATTTAGCATATTTTGTTATCATATTTTCTATTGCTTGTACACCCATTCTGGTTTTTTGAGTAGATAAAAACAAAGCATCTTCGTCTTTTGAATCACGCGCAGTAATTATATCGCGCACCTCAAGATAGCCTTTGAGAGCATCCATAACTTCATCTCCCATAGCGATAAATTGGCGCTTATGACCCTTACGTAAAAGGTTTATTTTACAGTTTTCAAAGTCTAAATCCTTGCAGTTTAAACCAACACATTCCGATACACGTATACCTGTACCTAATAAGAGTGTTGCAATGGCTAAATCACGCTGGCGTGTATTTTCTAAGTAACTCCTCTGCCGTTGTGACATTTTTTCACAACCAAATTCAATCGCGTCTAAAAAGCGAACAACCTCGTCAGGTGATAACTTAATAATACGATTATCCTTGTTTAATTTTGGCTTCATAACCTTATCGCAGGGATTAGCTGTTATATAATCATGTCGTACTAAATAACCGAAAAACGACGATAAACAGGATAATTTACGAGCAACTGTAACTTCATTATTAATATTTTCAACAAATGACTGTAAATAATCTAAATATTCTTCAATATCACGGGCAGTAACGTTAGAAATAATTTCAATAGAAATTTCTTTTAAAGGTAACGCTTCAAGCGAAGGTACAGAAATTTGTAACCAATTAAAAAACTTTTTTAAATCGTAAGCATAAGATAATCTGGTTTTAGATGTAGTATTAGATTTACGTGCAATAAAATAATCATTAACATATAAAGGTAATTCAGAAATAATTTCTTTAGTCTTAATTAAATTCTTACGATTTATTTCATCATCATATGTATTAGCCATATTTACAGCACCTCCGGGAAATAGTGGTTTATAGGG
>JAZUAB010000099.1:0-3014 GCA_045637745.1 Candidatus Onthoplasma sp.
ATTTGAATTACACAAAATAATATATTATATATATTATAATACCACAATTTCGTCATATTAAGCAAATAAATATTTAAAAAAGTATTTAGAAATAATTATTTTCTGCACAAATTAAAAATAAAAAATATTAAAATTGAAAAACATCTTTAAAATAGCGAAAAATAAAAATTAATTATTTTTTGTTACAATGTGAAAAAATAAGCAAAATTATTATATTTTGCCTATTTTTTTATTTAATTTCTAAACATTTTATTAATTTGTAATTATTTTTAATTTTTACACCAATAAAGGTGTGCCATTTGAATCAACAACTTTTAATATTTGCACAAGCTTTCCAGTGTTTGCATCGATATAATAATAGTACAATCCATTAATCCTATCACAAGCAAACTCGTATGTCACAACCTCTGTATCATCTTCTAAAGGAATTATTGCCTTTCGGGTATTAAGCACAATATAATCAAACCCAAGCTCTTTTTCAGCCTCATCAATGCTAATTGTAATTTCAAAATCTCTTTCAATGTGATTGTAAGCATAATTCTTTGACTCAAATCCAATTATACTTTGAGCATACATATCAACCTTAACTTTTACCAAATCTGGATAAAGCACAACATCGTCTTGAGTCGGAGCCAGATTGATATATGCAATATTTTCTTTAACCTCTAGCCAAGTTGTTGTAAGTTCGCCAAATCCAATTTGTTTTGCAAAGTTCTCCGCCAGTTCTTGCGCTTTCTCACTTGAAATATTTGGTTCTTGCGCAACCGCATATCCGCTAAGAGTTAATAACAGGCCTTGGCGCTTGGTGACCTGAGCGTAATAATCAACCTTTTCTCTTGTCACCTTAAAATCGTAAGTCGCAAACTCGCCATTAGTTTCTTGTAAATACTCAATAGTCACATTTTGGTCTTTATATACAGTGTCTTTTAAATAGTTATACGCATGATCTTTAGAAATCTCTTCATTTGACAAGCCCATAATCTTCTTATTTTCAAGCGCAGCCGAAAATGGTCCATCAAAAATCATTGTTGGATAGTCAACTTCATTAGCAGTTAAATCTCCTATGGAAGACGAGAACTGCGTAACCCCTTCATCGTCAAATACGCCAACAGCTATAAACTCATAATCACCTTTACGAACCAATTCATTGTGAGTATTTAACTTAGATTTGATAATAGACAAAGCATATTCAGCCTTGTCTACAAGTAATAATTGTTCATTTGTTAAACTTTCGCCTTTATCAATAGCCGTTATATAGGCTTCACACATACCGCTAACTTGATTAAAAAATTTAATTGCAGAATTACTATTTTCAGCATCAATAGGTAATACACTTAAACCCGCGACGATATACGCACAGTCTTGTTCCATATCTTTCAATACGCTACGCTGAGAACTCGATGAAGCAAGCGTTTCAAACTTATCAGCATTTACCTGTAAATTATTTACGCTATCCACCATTGAATAGTATGAACTCGAGTATACACTTTCCAATGTTTTTGAGCTTTGTTCGTCAGTCTTTTTAAGTTGATAAAAAGCAATAAGCACAGCTCCCAGTGCAATTAATAGCGCCACACAAGATATTATCAGTATTGGAAGAAGTTTTTGAGCCGTACTCATCTTTTTTTCACGCTTATCATCCTCACCCAAATCGCGCCTTGTTGTTGTTTTTTCAATTTTTTCTTCAATTTTGCCAGAACTTTTCATCTCACACTCCTTTTATACCGAAAATACGTGTTGACCAATGACGGTAACAGTTTTGGTACTTCTAATCCAAGCACTTGTTGCCGTCTTTGGATTGTAATAATACACAGCTCCATAAGTAGGATCCCAACCATTCATCGCATCGCGAGCCGCTTGATACGCTGTTTGATTTGGTTCTAAATTAAATTGTCCATCATTAATAGCGGTAAAAGCCCAAGGCTGATATATCACACCTGCAATTGTATTTGGAAATCTCGAATCATCAACCCTATTCAACACCACCGCAGCAACCGCCACTTGCCCAGTATAACTTTCTCCACGAGCTTCACTGTGAACAAGTTTTGCCAACAAGTATAAATCATTATTGTTGTAGGAACTTGCGCTAGAGCCTGAAGATCCTTTAACCCTTAAACCCATTTTGGACGCAGTTAATGGCCCGACAATCCCGTCAGCAGTTAACCCATATTTTCGCTGGAACTTTTTTACAGCAGCCTTAGTTAGCGGACCGTTAATACCATCAACCGAACCGGTATAATATCCCCACTTCTTTAGAACCGTTTGCACCTCTCTTGTGTCGGCAACCGCAGCATCCACACTTTCAATTGTAAGCGCCACAGGCTCTGCCATATTAACTTGTTGATAAATTTGTCCGCCAAATATAAATCCCGCACACAATACAGCAATCACTGCCAAACATATCTTTAGCCTTTTCATAATTACCCCTTGCTAAAATATTTTTTCACAATCTCCATTAAATATGATTGATATTGTATATTGTGCGCATCAATATCACTTTTATTCACAAAACATAAAGGAGGATATACAATACACCACCAGTTATCACCTTTACCAGAGCCCAATTCAATTATTAATGCGTCATATATTCCAGCCTTAAGAGTTACATTATCATATGTGCGAGTTGGAAATTTTTCCTTGTCAATTTTAGCAGTGGCGGAATATGTAAAACCATTTGTACGCAACACACTATCGCACACATCTTCTATATCATCCAACAAACAAGTTATAACATCAATACTTTTTTGTTTGGTGTCACACTCAACTAAATGCGGAGTTATAAAATCAACAACCTTTTCTTTAACCACATACTTGACCGCTTGGTCGCACTCATTGTTAGAATCCGCTCTAATATGAACACGCAAATAATCGTATTCCACTTTTTTATCATTAGTGTTTATAAAAAACACCACCCCACACAAAATCGCAAATAAAATAAATGGCAAATATTTCATAATTATCTCCTATGAAAATATTTGCCACAAAAATATTAAATATTAATTAAATTGAATTAA
>JAZUAB010000100.1:0-8555 GCA_045637745.1 Candidatus Onthoplasma sp.
ATTAGATTATACGCCTTTTCAACATCTTCAGTCGATTTTGACGTTTTATAAAAATCAATATATTCTTCTTTGTCATTATTAACCTTTTCTAACAATGATATTATCGCACACAATCTTAAATATATATAATATGGCAGTTGAAATTCTTCTACCAGCCGATATTCGTTTCCCATATAAAATTTCAGTGTCTGCACAATATGCAAAAGGTTTGTGTAAAAGTTTTCTGGATTATTAATCAATTTATCTATATACTTAAACACATTTATATCGACATTTCCGTTTTGCAAAAGTCCTGCCCACAATTTAAATAATGCCGTCTCATACATAAATATTATTGATGCATAATCTTTATTAGCCGTATCACAAGCTAAAAGGTTGTCTCCATACACACTTTCGTAACTTGAAATATACGGCAATACAAAATTTGATTGCGCAATGAAGATATTTAATATTAAATTATTGTCAACGTTTAACTTATAAAAATGTTCAATTGACACATTATATATTATTACTCTCGTGCCATTGTTTGCCATATCAAAAAAACTTTGCGTGTCATTATTGTAATAATACTTCATAAGCACAACTTCCTTAGATAATTTGTCACATATAAAATTTATTAATTTCATATCGCTAGTCTCGTCTATGCAAATCAATACTTTTTGATATTTGGCCTTGCCCGTTGTCAAGCCAACTATTTCTTGTTCACAATTAGATTTATCAATTATTCTCATATATATAATGCTAACTTATAGCTTGCTTTTCTAAAATGAAAAAAATTATAATAGCAAATCTAATTTTTAATAAAAATATATTATTTTGTCAAAACTGTGAATCGTTAAATATTATTATTTTGCTATTAAATGCTTTACTTTTGTATGCTTTTATTATAAAATATTTATGTAAATTAATCGCGTAACGCGTGTAAAAAGGAGTTATTATGCAAGATAAAATTGTTAAAATGATTGCTTCTAAGTTAAGCAAAAAGGTTGATGAAGTTAAATTAGAATCTCGTCTAATTGAAGATTTGGGCGCTGATAGCCTTGATATTGTTGAACTACTTATGATGCTTGAAGATGAATATGGCATCACAATTCCAGACCAAGACGCTATGAAACTATCTACAATCGGCGATATTGTAAAATTTATGGAAAGCATAAAAAAATAAGAACCTTAAAAGGTTCTTTTTTTATTTAGTTTCATCTAAGTAGGTTGCCATCATATCGGCAGTGTGGAATATCATTGCGTTAGGGAACTTGTAATACGCCTCCGCCATCGCATAAGAGCCTCCACGCACACGTTCGTCAAAGCCACCAGCGTGCCAGTTGATAGCCATAGCTTCTTCGCGAGTAAGTTTAATAAAACTGCCTACAATATACACTGATTTTTCACCGTGACCATAAGGCAATTTATCTTCAACTGTATAGTATGGAACTTGAATCCATTGACCATCCACTTTAACATTGCGATATTCAGTTTTATAGAAATCTACTTTACACACATCGTGCAAAAGAGCAATAATTGCAACACTTTCCATAGAAATTTTATCAGCAAATTGGTCACCGTATTCCATTGTAAGCAACTTTACATATCGCTCAAAGACATTTATGCTATGTGCGCATAATCCGCCTTCATATGCCGAATGAAATTTAGATGATGCTGGAGCCGTGAAAAAGTCGCTGTTGATTAGCCAATCCAACAAATTATCAGCACCATCACGCTTGATATATTTATTAAATATTTCTATAAACTTTTCTTGATTTAATTCCAATTGTTCTTCATTCATAATTTTAATCCTTATTATTTTTGTCAGATAAATAGTGTGTTTTAGGTTCATATGATGTGTGCAACACGTTCAGTGCAACATCGCTCATAGGATAGCCAAAGAATTCGTTATACATTTTGATTACATCCGGATTTTTGTAACTATATCTAAGATTTAGTTTCTCATCATAATTCAATAATCCCATAGAGCGTCTATATGGAGCCGACTTGTTTACATTCTTAGGCTGACCTGCACCACCAACACAACCACTAGGACACGCCATAACCTCAAACATATCATAATGCCGTTTGTTTTTTACAATCTCGTCCAAAAATGATCGTGCATTTTTCAATCCTGTAATTACAACCACCTTTAAATTATATTGCCCAATTTTAACTTTTGCCTCTTTAACTTGCTCGTATGTGTGAACTTGAGTAAAGTTTAAGAATTTTTGAGGCGGTTTTTTGCCCGTAATTAAATAATACGCTGTTCGCAAAGTGGCCTCCATCACTCCGCCTGTAGAACCAAATATAACGCCGGCACCACTTCCTCTACTAAACATACTATCATAATTGCTATCTGCAATATCTTTAATATTAATTCCTCGTGATTGTGCCCATCTAATCACTTCTTTAACCGTAAGCACAACATCAGTGTCAGGATAGTTGCCGTCATTATTGTATTTGCTTGCACTATTCATTTCTTGACGCAATATCTCAAACTTCTTTGCAGTGCAAGGAGTGATTGATACTACAAAAATATCTTTAGGGTCAATATTTAATTTATTAGCAAAATAAGTTTTAATGCATATTGATGTGATATTTACAGGCGTTCTAACAGTTGTAATATGATCAATCAGTTGAGGATAATACATCTCAACATATTTATACCACGATGGACAGCAATTTGTAAATAATGGCAAATTCTCATTATTCTTAAGCCTTTTAACCAGTTCAGTCGCCTCTTCCATAACTGTCATATCGGCACCAAACGTCGTATCAAACACATAATCGGCGCCCAATTTTCTTAATAACCCAACCATACGTTTTTCAACATTATCGCCAGCGCTATAACCAAAAGCCTCGCCTAATGCTACGCGTGTGGCTGGCGCTGTGTGCATAACAATAACTTTACCTTTAGTGCGGATTGCTTGTTTAACCAGTTTAATATCATCCCGTTCACAAATTGCACCTGTAGGACAAATTGCTGAGCATTGTCCACAATTTACACACACAGCAACACCTTCGGCATTGTGCTTATCTACATCTATGCCATTAAAGTTTTTGCAAATCATTCTACACAATCCACAATCGATACACTTTTTGGCATTAAACACGATTGACGGATTATTGTCACTTACCAACAATCTCTTTTTGATAAATTCCACCCGATTTCCCCTATAATATTAAAACATTTTAATTTCTTGATTTGATGTTGAATAAAACCCATCAAAATTAGCAAACTGCAAACGGTCAAGCATTGCCTTCATATTTTTAGGTCTTATATATGTTGACACCGCATATTTTTCCATTAATTTATTCTTGATTGCCAATACATCCGCATAGTTCTCCGACTTATCATAAATTAAAGCAATTTTTTGTTTATCTTTTAGTAATTTGCCTTGTTCTTGTAAAACTATATTAACCGGCTCAAATCCCATTCCAAAACCAACAGCAGAAACGCTGACTCCGATCAACTTTTCGACCATATTGTCATATCTTCCGCCACCACCGATTGCTCCGCCAAATCCGTCAGTATAAGCCTCATAAACCGTGCCGGTATAATAACCTTGACCTCGCACTATTGACAAGTCAAATATGCATTTGCCATTTGTTATTACACTATTAGATGTATCGATTATATATTGCAATTCTTTTACATATTCTTCCGATACCCCATAGTTAATTGCAACACTTAATCCATTGGCCTTAATGTCTGCACTTGCGTCTACAAGTTTTTTAATATTGTCAATATCAAAACCCTTTTCAACTAATTCTGCCTGCACACCCTCAATACCAATTTTGTCAAACTTATCTAAAGTAATACATACAGAGTTAATTTGCTCGTCATTAAAGCCACAATATTTAACCAGTGCATTTAAAATCTTTCGACTATTAACTTTCATACAAACATTATCTAATCCAAGTTTTGCATACGTGCTCATAACAGTGGTTATAATCTCAATTTCAGCGTTTACGCTATTATCACCAAAAATATCGATATCGCATTGAACAAACTGGCGATTTCTACCCTTTTGTGGACGCTCGGCACGGAATGAATAACCAATTTGAATTGCCTTAAATGGTGTTGGAAGAACCTCACGATGCAATGCATAAAATCTTGCAAGAGGAACCGTTAAATCATAGCGCAACCCCTCTTCGCAAATATCATTTTCAGTCAAATTTGGTTTAGTTAAATCAAGTTGAGAGCCACGTTTTACAGTCTTAAACATAAGGCGCAAATTATCTCCGCCTTCACTGCTGTCCAATAAAGATAAATTTTCAAGAATAGGAGTTTCAATTAACGAAAAACCATTATCTTGATAACTTCTTAGTATCTTTTGTCTAACAATCTCCCTTGTCTCAGCTGATTTTGGTGGATAATCATAAGTTCCACGTACAGATTGAATATTTTTCATAAATTAAGTCCTTTTATATTAAATAATTATATTTAATAATCTTACCTTTGTCAAGAGCTTGCTTATAATTAGTATAAAACAAAAAATTCATAGCTAAACTATGAATTTAATTGAATTTAAACTATCACTATTCCGCTAGTTTTGTAATCTTAACTTCACCGCACAATATATCACTGTATGAATATGTGTGAGTTAGGGTAGATGCGATTTTGTCCTTTACGGTGAAAACGCTACTGTAAACATTGTCAATAACGCCCTCAAACTTTAAAATCTTACGTCTGCCACGATTGATATATAATTTAACCTCTTCACCCTTTAAAGACAACACAGCTTGCTTAATGTTTTCTAATGTTATAATATTGCGTTTCATTGTTACCACCTATTAAAAGTTTTAACAATTTTTTGTCAATTATTCATATTCGACAAAATTCTCGCAATGCTATATATTAAAAGTCGTCATCGTCATCATCTTCTTCGTCTTCGTCAAAATCGTCGTCGATATCATCAAAACCATAATCTTCATCTTCGTCGTCATCATCTTCTTCATCTTCGTCGTCATCTTCGTCTTCTTCATCATCCAAGTCATCTAGACCCAAATCAGATTTATCCAAATCGTCAACGTAATCCAAATCGTCATCATCGACGCCAGATGTTATGTCGCTATCAGCCTCATCATCAGATGAATCTCCATACTCGTCGTCATCATCGTCTTCATCGTCATCTGAAATATATTTATGCCAGTTGTTGATTTCTTCGTCCATATCGTCAGCATTGTTAATTCCGAACTCTTGTCTACAACTTTCGCAAACTTCTTCACCATCTTGAACAAAGTTGATTTTGCAAATGCTACATAGTTCCAAGTTGCCAATATCGTCATCGCTTTCAATCAACTTTAACTCACGCTTACACACATCGCAATATTGATCCGCCTTTTTGATATAGTTTAATTCACATCTTGGACATCTTATATATGTGTTTTTTGAACTCTTTGCCATAATATACTCCCTTATCCATTCGTTAGTATATTATAATTATTTAAAAATTATTTGTCCACTGTTTTTTATACAATTTTAAAAATTTTTTAGCCTGCGCCTTCAATTAACATTTTATCTGCCACTAAAGCTATAAATTCCCCGTTAGTTGGCTTCTCATTACTTGAGTATACTTTAAGGCCGAAAACGTTGTTTATATTCTCAATTTTGCCCCTATTCCAAGCGACTTCTATAGCGTGTCGTATAGCCCGTTCAACCTTTGATGCGCTCGTGCTATATTTCTCAGCAATAGATGGATACAATTTTTTTGTTATACTATTAATAATTTCGGGGTTTGCAATTGCAAGTTTAATCGCCTCTCTCAAAAATTGATAACCTTTTATGTGTGCAGGTATGCCTACAGTAATAAATATGTTTGTTATTTTTTCTTCTACTTTATTTAATACAGTTCCAGTATTTTGAGATGTTTGAGTTAAGCACACATCTTCAATTCTTTCAACCAGCAAATCCAGGCTAAATGGTTTGATGGCATAATATTTTGCACCCAATTTCATTGCCTTGCCAACAAATCCATTCAAAGACAAACTTGTATGAATAATAATATTGGTGTCAATATGATCTTGTTTTAATTTTTCCATCACGGCAAAGCCGTCTAATTGAGGCAATACCAAATCCATCACTACTACATCAGGTTTATTATCAATAATCTGTTGCAACAAGTTTGCCCCATCGCTTGCCACTCCAACTACATTAAATTTATCCTTTGGTAAAACTTTTAGAAACTCCTCTATTGTTTCTTGATTTTCATCCGCCATTAGTATATTAATAGCTTCTTTCATAAATTCTCCTTTTTATTGTTTTCCACTAAAAATAAAGTGTAATTAAATTCTATCAAATCTCTACAAAATTACAAAAAAGAAAAATTTATTTTTTGGTTAGATTTTATATAATGCTGTTATATTAGGTTCAAATTTGTCGAAATCAAATGAAAAGTTTACAATTAAATAGGCTTTTTTGAAATTAGGTTGATAAATTTGTAAAATTTTCACGCTTAAAGCATAAATTATCGTAAGCGCTTATATATTAGTTCATAGGAGGAATTATGGAAGAAAATAACACAGTGAAAATAGCTCACGTAACTAATTTGCCAATGTTAAATGTGAGATCTCAACTTAATATAAACATAGACTCAAACGCAAATATTAAACAGGTTTTAAATATTGGCGCCAGTTTAATCGAAAGCCAAATAGAAACAATGTTTAATAAAGCCATTGTCAAAGGCACGGTTGGAGTAAAGGTATTATATATCGACACCGACAATATGTATAATACTCTATCAGAATCCGTCACCTTTAATGAATCGATTAATAGTGAAATAATCACATCCGAGTGCCAAATAGATATTAGCAATAGCCAGTTTGCTACAGACTTTACAAACGATGAAAAAAGTTTACATATCAATCTAGATGGAAGTGTCGAATGTTTTTGCAATCTTAACAGCAGTTTAAATTGCTTCAACAAAAGCAATGAAGATTTGATTATAAAAAAATCAATTTTACAAACATATAACTGTATACAAAAATTTAATAAAAGCGCATCTTATAACTACGATTTTAAACTTGATACATCGATTAATAAAATATTATCCTGCGATAGCAACGTCACCATCGATGAAATCAAATGCTATGAGGGATATGTGTTTGTAATCGGACAAATCTTTAATAATATTGTATATGAAATCTCAAACGAAGCTGGGAATATAATTAAAGTAACCAACAATTCAACGCCTTTTAAGTGTGAATTTGAAGCAAGTTTATGCGACAATGAATGTGTAGCAGATGTGTGTGCAGTAATTGACTTAAATAACACACAAATCACTACAGATATTGGTGACAATTCAACCAAATTTGATGTTGAATATTGCATCAATGCAAGCGGATATATTTATAAAGCAATTAATGTGGACGTTGTAGAAGATTTATACAGCCTTAATAATGAAATAGAAATTGTTAATAACAATTATAACTTATGTAAAAAAATGCCATATCTTAAATCAGTAGAAAATGTCGATGCGGAAATAACACTATCTGATGAATTGAATGTAGATCAAATATTAGGTATGGTAAACACATCTGCAAGCGTCACTCAGGCGTCAGTTAAAGATAACGGGATTAATGTAGAAGGTGTGATTAATGGAAATTTATTGTATTTAGACGAAAGTGGCGAAATTAAACATTTGCAAACTCAATTGCCTTATTCAATTAATATGAAACAAGAAGTCAATGACCCAGTTTGCGCTATTAGGTTAAATGTTGTGCCAATTGCCTGTAAATGTAAAATTAAACGTGGTAATATATTAATGTTAGATTACGAAGTGTGCATTATGTCAAACATTTATTCGCAAAGTCAAACAACATTAATTGCTAATATTAAATACGGCAAACCTATTAGTTATGGCGACATTGCATTCCAAATATATGTAGCACACCCTAATGAAAATTGTTGGGATTTATGTAAACGATTACACATCTCACAAGACAAACTTGCCTTATATAACAAAGAAAATCCCGCCACATACAATGGTGGCGAGAAAATTATTGTTTATCGCTAATATTCATCTTTTTTTGCCTTTTGAGAATTTATTTTTATCAATTCTATTATCTAACATTTGTGTAAATTCTTTAATATCGACAGAAAGAGTATCAATATCAAATATTGCGCACGCAAAATTGTCAAAAACAGCAAAAACATAATTTTGTTTAGTTTCATACGCAATCAATTTGTTCATTTCGCACACATTTTGCATAACAATTTTCCCGTCTTTATAATAACTCTCTAGACATTTATCTTTCTTTATCTCTGCGATAGTATATTCTATCTCGGCAAGATCTAAATGTTGTAAAAACTTCTTTTGGTTGTGAGCAATAATCTTTGGCATAATAAGATTAAATATTTCAATTGCACATAAAGCAACTAATATTATCAAATCTATTACTAAACCCGCACCACGTATAATATCGTAGATTAATACGCCAATCATAACAAATATAAATACAATTGCTAATATATGCACCACTTTATCCTTTGTGGATTTCTTTAGTCTAAAACTAGTTTTGGTGGCTTCCAGCCCAAGATCTACAGTATATTTAAATTTTGAACTAAT
>JAZUAB010000101.1:0-16471 GCA_045637745.1 Candidatus Onthoplasma sp.
ATACAGCACTAATTATACTTGGACAAAGGCTACAACTAAATTACTAAGCTTTACATCTATTAATAGTGGCACGGCGTATTCTGTTAAGGCAAAAGACACCTCTATTTCAGGTGATGTTATAATCCCTGCAGAGTATAATGGCAGACCGGTAACAAGTATAGGAGACAATGCGTTCCAGAATTGTAAATCATTAACCAGCATAAATATACCAGAAGGAGTTACAAGCATAGGTAGTACTGCATTCTATGGTTGTGAATCATTAACCAGCATAACTATTCCGGAAGGGGTAACAAGTATAGGAAATCAGGCGTTCCAGAATTGTGAATCCTTAACCAGCATAAATATACCAGAAGGAGTAACAAGTATAGAGAACTATGCGTTCCAGAATTGTGAATCCTTAACCAGCATGAATATACCAGAAGGAGTGACAAGTGTAGGGAGGGCTGCATTTTGGGGCTGCAGTTCCTTAACCAACGTAACATTTGGAGAAAACTCACAATTAACAAGTATCGGAGACGAAGCGTTCTGTGGTTGTTCGCCCTTAACCAGCATAAGCATTCCAGACACTGTAACAAGTATAGGTGGTAGTGCGTTCAAGGATTGTACATCCTTAACCGGCATAACATTTGGAGAAAACTCAAAATTAACAAGCATAGGTGGTAGTGCATTCAATGGTTGTAAATCATTAACCAGCATAATTATTCCAAAAAGAGTAACAATTATATGTGCCAATGCGTTTTATAATTGTGAATCCTTAACCAACGTAACATTTGAAGAAAGCTCAGAATTGACAACTATACAAAACCAGGTCTTCTATAAATGTAAGAAACTAACTGGTGTAAGTATTCCAGAAAGAGTGACAAGTGTAGGGGGGTCTACGTTCTATGGCTGCAGTTCCTTAACCACCGTAACATTTGGAGAAAACTCAAAATTAACAAGTATAGGAGACAATGCGTTTAGATCTTGTTCATCATTAACCAGTATAACCATTCCGGAAGGGGTAACAAGTATAGGGCAATCTGCGTTCAGTGGCTGTTCGTCATTAACCAGTATAACGATTCCATTTGGTGTAACAAGTATAGGGTCATCTGTGTTCAGGGATTGTACATCATTAACCAGCATGGCGATTCCATCAAGTGTAACAAGTATAGAAAATTATGCGTTCTATAGTTGTACATTATTAACCACTATAACCATTCCAGATACTGTAACAAGTATAGGAGACTATGCGTTCTATTATTGTACATCCTTAACCAGTATAACCATCCCATCTAACGTAACAAGTATAGATGACTATACGTTCTATGGCTGAAGTTCCTTAACCAACGTAAGATTTGGAGAAAACTCAAAATTAACAAGTATAAGAGACGATGCGTTTAGAGGTTGTTCGTCCTTAACCAGCATAAGCATTCCAGACACTGTGTCTTGTCTTGGTAGTAGGGCGTTCAGGGATTGTTGATCATTAACGTGTATAAGCATTCCATCAAGCGTTACAAGTATAGAGCAGTATGCATTCTCTAATTGTATATTATTAGCCAAAGTTCTATTTTTCGATACTGATGGCTGGACTACTAATAGTAGCGCAAGTATATCATCTAGCGATTTGGCTGACCCAGAAACTGCGGCCACGTATTTAGTTAGCACATATAATGGATACGTATGGACAAAGGGTGAAGAGCCTACAGAATAAATAACTATAAAAATAGTCTAGGGTAACCTAGGCTGTTTTTTGTATTATGGATACACTCCATTCCGCAAATAAATTTGCTCCAGTCGGTATGACAATTAAGAAGGGAATTTTAAAGGGGGTATTGACAAATGGGGAATTTGTGGTACAATTATCTTTGAATGAACAAAGGAGAAATGTACTATGGGGCAATTGATAACCGAATTAATCAATGAGTTGGCGTTGATTGGTGACTTGAAGTCAAGATTTAATCCGCTGGTAGATTATTATAAGAAAAATGGCTCATTATCAAATATTTTATCAAGCGAAATGTACGAATTTAATGGCGAACAAATCCATCTTGGGAGTTTAATTAGCGCGCTTAGAAGGCAATATAAGAACGGCTTGTTAAGTCAAGACGAAATAAAAGCATTGGAAAGTATGGGAATTGTATGGAAATACGATAGATTTTTGCCATTGCAAGCATATTATGAGAAATATGGCACACTTGCACTCATTAACGGCAAAGAAACTATATCGGTTAATGGGCAACAATATGCTATTGGCGGTTTAATAACAAGCCTTAGAGGTGAATACCGCAACAATGAGTTATCAGCAAGTGATATTGCAAAGTTGGAAAGTATGGGAATGGTATGGAAACACGACCGTATGTTTGCTTTAAGGCAATATTATAATGAGTTTGGTACAATATCAAATATTAAAAAAAGCACTATGTATGAATATGCAGGCAAGGAAATCAATCTTAACAACATTATTGTAACAATTAGAGCTGATTACAAAAAAGGGAAATTATCTAATGAAGAAATTGCCGAATTAAATAATATGGGCATAATATGGAAGGTAGATACTGATATTGATGAAAAATTAGACATATTCAAAGCATACTGCAAGGAATTTGGCTCACTTTCTAACATAACCCTTAATGATACATATATGTACAATGGCGAAAACGTTAAGATAGGTAAAAAATTGTATTATTTACGAAAAGAGTATTTAAAGGGCAACTTATCTGCGAGCACAATACGCGAATTGGAAGATATGGGCATGGTATGGCGCGTTAAAAACAAGCGAGTTAGCACATTAGATGTATTAAATGCATATTATAATGAATTTGGCACAATTTCAACCATTCAAATACGTGATCAATATGAATATAATGGTCAATTAGTTAATATCGGTTCGATTGTGGCAAATCTTCGCAGACCAGAACGTAAAGCATTATTATCACAAGAAGAAATTGACAAATTAAATAGTATGGGATTTGTTTGGAATGCGCTTCCTACTTTTGATGATCGAATTGCTCCATTAAAAGCATATTATAATGAATTTGGCACTATTGCCACCATTACAAGCGATACCACATATGAATTTAATGGAAATGTTGTTAAAATTGGCTCACTATTATTATCATTAAGGTATTTAAACAATGCGGGTAGATTAACTGCCGAACAAATTGTTAAGCTTGACGAACTTGGAATTAATTGGAACGCTAAAAGGGTGTTTGATACTAAAATTGAAGTGCTTAAAGCTTACTACGATCAATATGGCAGTATTGACCAAATTGCCTCTACTGACAGATTTGAATATAATGGCAACGAATATCCTGTAGGTAGGCATATCTTGGAGTTGCGCGTTAGGTATAATGAAGGAAAGCTTAGTGATAATCAAATTAAAGCGCTAGAAGAACTGGGAATTGTATGGCGCAAGCGAAATGTAAAAAAGACTTTTGACGACAAAATAGAAGTTTTAAGACAATACACTTTGCAGAACAACAACACTTTATCAAATGTTGGAATTGATGAAACATTTAATTACAACAATGAAGAATTAGATGTATCATTCTTGTTAACAACTTTTCGTCAATTATATAAAAGTGGTGAACTTAGCGAATCTCAAGTAAAAGCACTGGAAGATTTAGGTATTAATTGGGATGGGGTTGACCAAAAGAAAGTGCGCACAGTTGAACGCATTTATGCGGTATTAAGTCAATATGCTAAAGAACACAATGGAACTATTAAAAACATCAAATACAAAGATATTTATGTTTTAAATGGCGAAGAGTTCCAAGTTGGTGAAATGGTTGGCAGACTTCGCAGAAATGAATATCAATTAAGTCAAGACCAAATTGATAGATTTAATCAAATAGGTATGTTGTGGTATAGGTCTAAATTTGAATATAAAATGGAAGTGTTACAAGACTATATTCAGAATAAAGGACCATTAAGTAATGTTGGTCTTAGCGAAATTTATACCTACAATAAATCAAATGAGCCTATAGGAAGATGGATTAGAAGTTTACGAGTTGCATATAAAAATGAAAAATTGAGTTCAGAGAGAATAGAACAACTAGAAGCAATTGGAATGGTTTGGAATGCTACATTCAACAAAGGTGTTAGGCTAGCAAGTAGATAAACTGTACTGATATTATAGTTACAGAAATAAACATATTAAAATTACAACAATAAAATATAATAAAACAAGGTGTAACAGCCTTGTTTTTGTATTGACAACTTAAATTGGTTTATGTATAATAGTATTAAATGGTGGCGGTTGACACGCTGATTGCAAAAGGAATGTTTATGGAAAAATTTAGTTATGAAGTTACTCATATAGATAAAAATAGTGGTGCGCGCACAGGTATTTTGCACACACCGCACGGCGATATTTTAACACCAATCTTTATGCCAGTTGGTACGCAAGCTACAGTTAAGAGTTTGACCAGCCAAGATTTATATGATATTGAAGCACAAATTATACTTGCAAACACTTATCATTTGTTTATACGCCCGGGGCACGAATTGGTGGCAAAGGCAGGCGGATTGCACAAGTTTATGAACTTTAATCGACCAATGCTTACAGATAGTGGCGGATTTCAAGTGTTTTCATTGTCAAAATTGCGTAAGATTACAGATGAAGGAGTGCAATTCCGCAACCACTTAAGCGGTGAAAAGTTGTTTATCAGTCCTGAAAAGGCGATTGAGATTGAAAATGCACTTGGAGCGGACATTATTATGGCTTTTGATGTGTGTAGTGAATATGGTATTACTTACAAAAAGGCTGAAGAAAATATGATTCGTACACTAAATTGGCTAGATAGATGCGTTAAAGCGCATAAAAATGACAATCAAATGCTGTTTCCTATTGTGCAAGGTGCATTCTTTAAAGATTTGCGTTTGAAAAGCCTTGAAGAGACCAAGAAATATGCAAAATGCGGTATTGCAATAGGCGGATTAAGTGTTGGCGAACCAAAGGAGGAAATGTACGATATTCTTGATACATTAAAACCACATTTACCAGACAATATGCCAAGATATTTAATGGGGGTGGGTAGCCCAGATTGCTTGCTAGAAGGGGTACAGCGCGGTGTGGATATGTTTGACTGCGTGCTACAAACGCGTATTGCGCGTAATGGAACTGCAATGACCAGCCATGGCAAAGTGGTGCTAAAAAATGCAAAATATACCGAAGATTTTACTCCACTTGACGATGAGTGCGATTGCTATTGTTGTAAAAATCATACTAAGGCGTATTTACATCATCTGGTTAAGACGGGAGAAATATTGGGGGGTAGGTTATTGTCATTACATAATTTGCGATTTAGTTTAAAGTTAATGGAAAATGTACGCAAGGCGATTAATGAAGATAGATTTTTGGAATTCAAGCAAGAGTTTTATGAAAAATATGGCGAATTTTAGTCGCTTTTAGGACAATTATATATAATATTGTCAAAAAAATGTAAAAAAGTATTTTATTTACTAAATACGTTTGACTTTTGATTACGTGATGTGTTAAATTTAAATTGTGGGGGATAATATGAACTTTGTTAATCTTTTAGCTTTTAACGTTGAATCATTATTAATGATTGCCATACTATTATTCTTGGTTGTGCTTATGGTGCTAGGCTATATGAAGCGCCGTAAATTCAATACTCAGCTACAAGGCTTGCGCGACAATATTAAAGTTGGCGATAAGGTTATGACTGACACTGGTGTGGTTGGTGAAATTATTGATATTTCAACTGAAGGCGAATTTAAGTACTTTACAATTAAGTCAGGCACGGATAAGAAGTTTGGCTATGTAAAAGTACATTCAAATGCAGTGTATTATGTGTTTGATAAGGACACACCTAAGTATGCTACAACTGAAACTGAAGAAGATGACTCTGTTGAAGAGTGATAATCTACAAAAAATTTGAAAATTTTATCAAAATTTATGTAAAAGAGCTAATATATTGGCTCTTTTTTTCATAGTGTAGTATATAGGAAATTATTTGAAACATATAAAAATATTAAATGTTGATATTTTCTATTTATAAAGTGAGGGTGTATGAAAGAAAAATTAAAAAGAATAAACTTTGGAACAATTGCTAGTGTGCTTAAATCAAGTCTTATAGGTGTGATTGTGTCAATACTATTGGTGCTATTGTTTGCATTTGTATTAAAATTTGTTGAACTTGGTTCGGCAACAATTTCAGTAATTGACCAAATAATTAAGATATTAAGTATTATTGTCGCGGTTATATCTTTGAATAAGTCAGTAGATGCAAATTTATTGCTAAAATCATTGTTTGTTGGTGCTGTATATTCCATTTTAACCTTCTTAGTATTTTCAATATTAAATGGCGGAGTGGTTTTTGGTGTGGGAATATTCAGTGATATACTATTTTCAGCCCTAGTAGGTGGAGCTAGCGCAATATTAATAAATATGATTAAAAAGAAATAACCTTAGGGTTATTTTTTAATTATAATGCAACAATATAATAAAAATTTAACTATAAAAAGATTGTAAAAGAGTATTTTTTTATACTTTAGGTTAATAATTGATAAAAGTATTAGGTTTAAGGCGCACATTTTGCGGTTAGTTGCTAAAAATTAGTTGACATAAATCGATTAATAAACTATAATAACTAAGAATTCAGGAGATGTTATGACTAAAAATCGTTCTAAAATGCTTATTATATTTCTATCACTTGTATTGATTATTGGTCTTGTGGCTAGCTTTGTTAGTTTCACATACCCATTGTCTATTGGTGGGGTTAAATATAAATATTCTAGTTTTGTTAATGAACTTGTATTAGGTTCTGATATCAGCGAAGGTGTATTGTTTGAATATCAAGCAAATGTTCGCGAAAATTATGATGATGAGGCAAACTACGATGCATTAATGCAAAATACGTTGTCTGGTATTAGAGATATCTTAAACGATAGCGGATTTAAAAATAGTACTGTAAGCCAAAATGGCGATAAAGGTATTAGGGTAGAAGTTGGCGGAATTATTGACCGTGATGACAGTAGTGAAGTTATCAGCCTTATTGGTTCGCCTAAGCAATTAACATTTAGCACAAGTGCCAGTGCGGATGATGCATTTATGACAGGCGAATGTGTGGCTAAAGTTGAAGCCAAGGAGATGTCCAACGGCATTCAAACTGCATACTATGTTGAAATTACTTTTACCAACAAAGGTTTTGAAATAATTAAGGAAAAGTCAGCTGATGTGGTAGAAGACGGCGGTTCTTTCTATATGCTATTAGGTGATACTCAAGTTGGAAGCAGTAGCGAGGCGGTTACTACTAAGTCAATTTCAATGTCTAGTGAAACTTTTGTTGACTTAAAAACCACCGAACAATATGCAATTCAAATCCGTACTGGTATGTTGCCTCTTGACTTGATTTGCACTTACAATGGCGCAATTTCAGCTTCAGCGGGCTATCGTGGCAATATTGGCAATCCTATGTTATACATCTGGATTTCACTAGGAATTATGGTTGTTGCTTCAATTGTATTCTTTGCAGTACGCTATAAGCAAATTGGATTTATGGCAATATTTAATATGTTGTTCTATATTGTATTAGGATTATTCTTCTTACAGGCAGCACCTATAGTTCATATTAACTTAAGTGGTGTATTTGCTATTGCATTAAGTTATATCTTGGCAGTTATCGCACTTACCACAACATTGGAAAATGCACGAAACTTATATGCTAAGGGTAGAAAGTTGCACACTAGTTTACATCAAGGTATTAATCAAAGCTTGTCATCAACATTGACAGTAAATATAATGTTGGTATTAGCTGGAATTATATGTGCATTGATGCCTACAATGGCTGTTCAATCATTTGGGCTCGTGGCTTTAGTGTTAGGGCTAGTTAATATATTCTGCTCACAAGCATTAATGCGTTTGATGATTAACCTATATTTGCCATTTAATGCTGAAGATGGCTCAAAATGTAATTTCACCAAGGAGGGCTCAAATAATGATTAATAGAGACTTTTCACGTTCAGGCAAGCAATATATTAAGCAAAACAGAGTTGTTTTGATTACACTTGCAGTTATTGCACTAGTTGCCCTAGTTATTGGTTGTGTATTTGGCTTTAATGGCGGAACAGACGTTAAGGGTTACAACACATTTTCAGTTACTCTTGGCTCTGACTATAAGGCTGACAAGATGTCTGAATATACAGATACTATTAATGCTAAATTGGCTGAAAGTGATGCGAAATTGCAATCAGTTCAACTTACTGGTGAGGGCGATAGCACTACAATGGTTGTCAAATATTCAGGCAGTATCGATGATAGCGTTAGATTTAATGTAGAACTTGCACAAGAGTTTGGAATAAATCCAGATGATGATATGACTGTACACACCAATGTTGAGCCAAGCATAGTAGCAAAAGATTATGTATATGCAGTTGCTGGCGGACTAATTATTTTAACGCTAGTTGCTATATATACAGCATTTAGATACAATTTGGCTTGTACAATTACTGCAGTAGGCAGTTCATTATTAGGTGTAGCATTATTGATGGCTTTGACTGTGCTTTTAAGATTAACAGTTAATAGTTCGTTCCTAGCAATTAATATTATAACAATGTTGTTAATTCTAGGCGAAAGTTTAATTCTATTTGATAGCCTTGAAAAAGAACGCGCTAATCTAAAGGATAAAAACGACCGCTCAACTCAATTAACCAACGTATTAAAAGCAAATGCTTTTAGACAAAAATTATTATATGGTGCATTATTCGCTATCAGTTTGATTTTCGTAATATTGATGCCTAATACTATTAAGCAAGCAAGTTTGATTGTGATGTTTGCAACAGTTGTGGCAATGTTTGTAGCAATTTATGCCTTACCTTTCTTATGGTGCTTGACAATTACTAAAGTTAGTGATAAAATAAGAGTAAAGAAAGATAAAGATACAAAAGCAGTACCAGTTGTTACTGAAGATGTAGAAGGCGAATTGGAAAATAATTATACTGAAAATCAAGTGATTGAAGTGAAAGAAGATAGTGGAGATACAACTCCTTCAAATGATGACAATGTAACTATCGAATAATCAAGAATCGCCTTTTATAAGGCGATTTTTTAGTGTATTGCTTTAGGGTGGGTAGTATGAAATATGTAAATTCGTGTGAAGGTATACAAATTGACGAACAGCAAGTTGTAAATCTTGCTAAAAAGTTTTTAATAGACGAGCGTGTTGTTCGTCTGTTATTTGCGCGCGGGATCAACACCGAAAATGCACTAAGAGAATATTTAAATCCTAATATTTCACACCTAAATAATCCATATTTATTTGAAAATATGGCATTAGTGGTAGAAAAAATTAAAGCGCATATCGAAGCGGGTAGCAATATTTTGATATATGGCGATTATGACGTTGACGGCATAACCGCCACAGCTACTATGTATGACTATCTAACTAGTATAGGAGCAAAGGTAACCACCTTTTTGCCAAATAGATACATTGATGGTTATGGCTTAAACATCGACACGCTTAATAAGGTTTTAGAGCAAAACACTCCAGATTTACTGATTACTGTTGACTGCGGAATTACTGCCGTTAACGAAGTGGAGTATTTAAAACAAAAGAATATAGATGTAATAGTTACCGACCATCACGAAAGCGATGGCAATATGCCGGACTGTTTGATTATAAATCCAAAGGTTAGTTCAACCTATCCATTTAAATATTTGTGTGGGGCGGGGGTTGCTCTAAAGGTTGTTCAGGCATTAGGCGGAATTGATGCGGTTACTCAGTATTTACCAACAACAGCAATAGCCACAATATCTGATATTGTTGAAATGGTGGGTGAAAATCGCGCTATTGTAGCATTAGGTTTAAGAGAAACCAACAGACTACCTAAAGGCTTGATTAAGATGCTTAGTGAATGCGGTATTTCACGCTCACCAAAGGCTAGTGAAATTGCCTTTAAATTAGCACCAAAAATCAACGCATCAGGTCGTATGGGGGATGCAAATTTATCGCTACAATTATATTTGGAAACTAATCCAGTGGCAATCAACAAGATATGTAAAACTATTCTAGATTACAACACTCAACGTCAACAATTATGCAACAAAATTTATGATGATGTAAAAGCATATTTGAGTGACAAAGATATATATTCAATGAAGGCCATTGTATGCAAATCTACCGAATGGGAGGCTGGATTGTTAGGCATTGTCTGTGCTAAACTTAGCGAGGAATATCATCGCCCAACCTGCTTATTTAGTGATAACAACGGAGTATTGACCGGCTCATGTAGAAGTGTTAATGGCGTTAATGTGCACACATTGATGTGCAGTATGAGTGATATATTGGAGAAGTTTGGTGGACACACTATGGCTGCAGGGTTAACCCTTAATATAGAGCATTATGATGAATTTTGTGAAAAATTTAACACCTATGTTGACCAAAATTTAGTTAAAGAAGAATTTTTGCCAACAAAGGCATTTGATTTTGAAATCAATATCAATGAAGTAACTACGGGACTGATTGAAAGTGTAGACCGAATGGAGCCTTGCGGTCATGAAAATGCGCGACCAATATTTAAATTTAACGTAAGCGGTGCTGATGTTAGTCCTATGAAATCTCATCCAGAGCATTTGTTGGTTAAATATGGCAATGTATCCTTGCTTGCATTTAATATGGCTAGTATGCTATATGTATTGGCTAGTGATACAGAGTGTAGTGTATTGGCTGACTTAAATATTGAATCATTTAAGAATTTAAAACGAATTACTGGTATAATCAAAAATATTGACTACGACGATATTTATCGTCCAAAAGATATAGAAGTTATAACTTATCAATATTTAAATCAATTGGCGTATGAAGAAGGCGGGGAGTATAAGTTTGTAAATTACACTCGTGACAACTTGATTAGAATGCTGGTTGATATGGACAAAAGTGTGTATGGCACACTGATTGTTACAAATGACTATAATTCATATTTGAACTTTAAAAGCATATATGACAATTTTAATATATTCCGCAATAGATTATTTGAGTTGGAAGATGAAACTGGGATCAATACTATATTGCTTGCGCCAGTCAACTTTAATCATTTCAATAGTTTTAAGCGAATAATTTTTATAGATCCAGTGATTAATATGGGCTACGTTTCGGCTGTGAATAAGGCAACCAAATCAGCAATTTATTTGCCATATAAGTCGCAATTTAGTTACTCATTATTTCGTGATGTTAGCGTTGACCGCAAGGTATTTGGCGACTATTTTAAGGTGCTTAAATTTGCTTACGACAATGCTATTACAGGGCAAACATCATATCAATTATTTGATAAACTAGTTAAGGCGACCAAACGTAAAATGTCATATTTGCAATTTATGGCGTGTATGACAACATTTAAAGAACTTGATATTATACAAACTCAAGATGATTGTTCAATCATTAATGTTTCTATGGACAAAAAATCGCTTAATTCAAGCAACTTTTATAACAAACTAATTCAAATAAAAAATTAAAAATAGGGGTACTATGAAAGATTTAAATTTTTATATAAAAGATGAAAAAATTATCAATAATTTGCAATCATATATTGATGGCGCAAATGATAATGCAAAGCAAACAATCTTTTATATATATGATATTTTAAAGTTATATAACTTAGATGACAATAGTTTTATAGCAACGGCGCTATTTATATTAAAGCCAGATAATTTATCTAAAGAAGATGTTGCAAAGCAATTTAATGTTGATGTCGCTGAGGTTTTAGATAGGCTTAATGTGGTGGGATTTAAACACTCATTAAGCAATAGTGCTGAATTTGAAAACATCAGAAATATGCTGGTTGTTATGTCGCAAGACGTAAGAGTGTTGATTATATTGTTGGCATACAACGTGTTTAAAATTGAACACTTGGAATTAATGTCACCAGAAGAGCAAAAATTGTTTGTTAAATCTGTTAAAGAAATCTATGCACCACTATCTGCAAGATTTAGCCTTAATGAAATCAAGAATAAAATGGAAGACGCGTGCTTTAAGTTCCTTGACCCAGAAATGTATGAACAATTGTCGCTGGATGAAAGATTAAACAAACAAGAACGTCAAGAGCAAGTAGACAAAGTTATATCAGCAATCAAATCAGCAATGATAGACATCGATTTGCCGTGCAAAGTGTATGGTAGAGAAAAGCACTTGGCTAGTGTATATAATAAATTGAAATCAAAGAAATTATCTCTAGGGCAAATATACGATTTAATGGCTGTGCGTGTAATTGTTGATACCGTAGAGCAGTGCTATATGGTTCTAGGCAAAATAAATTCAATGTTTCAAATACTTCCTGACAGATTTAAAGACTATATTGCCACACCTAAGCCAAACGGCTATCAATCAATACATACCTGTATTTTAGGCGATAACAACCGCCCGATAGAAGTTCAAATTCGTACACATCAAATGCATCATTACAACGAATATGGTGTTGCTGCTCACTGGATATATAAGGACAAAAGTCATAAGGCAAGCAACTTTGATAAGTCAATTAATTGGCTTAAGCAACTAATTGATGAAAATAAAGACTTGTCAGGCAAACAGTTTGCTGAAAATATCAAGATGGATATGTTTAACAGTGAAATTTACGCACAAACACCTAACGGCAAAATCATTAAATTTCCAGTTGGAGCAAATTGTATTGACTTCGCATACGCTGTTCATACAAATATTGGCAATAGATGTATTGGCGCCAAAATAAATGGCAAGTTTGTTCCACTAACCACCCAACTTAAGAATGGCGACATATGCGAAATTATGTTAGGCAACGAAAACAAGGGGCCGTCACGTGATTGGTTAAAGGTGGTTAAAACCAGTTCGGCAAAAACTAAGATTAATAGCTATTTCAAAAAGCAGTTGGTTGAAGAGAATATTCGTAACGGCAAATCAATGCTAGAATCTAGTGCTAAAAACAATCAGGTGGCGCTTAGCACAATTCTTGCTAGCGATAAATTAGATTCAATATTAACTAAACATTCGTTGTCAAATTTAGATGAAATGTATGCAATGATTGGTATTGGTACATTAAGCGCTGAAAGTTTGGTTAAAAGATTGGCGCCTCAACCTGAAAACAAACAAAAAGCATTTACATATAAGCCTATAAAGGTGAGTGGCAATGTTTTGGTAGACAATAGTAGGGGTATGATGACAAGGTTTGCAAAATGTTGCTTGCCATTACCTGGTGATAGCATTGTTGGCTTTGTATCTCAAGGTAGAGGAGTTACAGTTCATCGTCAAGACTGTATTAACGTAAAAACGCTTAATCAAGACCGTTTTATCCCTGTTAGTTGGGATGAAGATAAGCGTTCAATGTATATGGCTAGAATTAGTGTGACTGGCGACACATCTTGTATTGCATCAATTACTAATCTTTGTGAAAAACTTGGAGTTAAAATCAACGCATTTGAAGTTAACCCATTAAATCCAAATCAGTACTTGATAACTATGTCATTAAAATCAAGCGACGAATTAATCAAAGCGATAAATAAAATTCGTCAAATTAACAAAGTCTCTAGTGTTGAACGTGTTTAAAACAGCAAAGGCGATTGCCTTTGTTGTTTTTATATATGCCTAAAATATGCTTAAATTAATAAAGTTGAGATATTTATTTGCTTAAATTAAGTGTTTGTGTTATACTACTAATATGATATTTTCTATATTCGAGTATAATTTTACTATAGGTAAAACAATCATATTATTGTTGGCGATAACATTAGTGTTTATGATATCGCTTGCTTTTCACGAACTTGCACATGGTTTTGTTGCTTATAAGCAAGGTGACCCTACAGCTAAGGCAACCGGAAGGCTTAGTTTAAACCCATTGTCGCATATCGATGCAACTGGATTTGTAATGTTTTTACTTATTGGTGTTGGTTGGGCAAAGCCTGTGCCAGTCAATCCTAATAATTTCAAAAAATATCGTTCAGGTATAGCAAAAGTTTCAATTGCCGGAATTGTGGCAAATTTAATATTATGCGTGCTAGGCAGTTTTTTGTATATATTAACTATCAAACTAACTGGCGATGCAAATGATATTATTACTATTACAATGTTTTGGTTGATGTGGGCAAATGCAAGTTTAATGTTCTTTAATTTAATACCATTATATCCATTAGACGGGTTTAATTTTATAAGTTCATTTATGCGTGCCGATAATAAGTTTGTGCAAGCAAATATTCGCAATAGTGGACGAATTTTTCTTGGAATTTTGATAGTTGATTTATTCTTTGAGATGATATTTGGAATATCAATTATTGGCTATATATTATCGTTGCTTACAGGATTGATTTGTACGCCTTTATGCAAACTATGGGCATTAATATTTTTTTAGGGGAAACATATGACGGAAGAAAACGAAGTTCTTGAGCAATCAAGTGATAGCGCAATCAAGTACAAGTTGCAAGATTTTGAAGGGCCTCTTGATTTGTTGCTTCATTTGATTAAGGACAAAAAAATGGATATTATGGAAGTGCAACTGGCAGAGATTACTGACCAGTATCTTTCTTACATTCAAAATTTGAAGGAAAGTGATATGGACCTTGCCACCGAGTTCTTGGTTATGGCTACAAGGTTGATGGAAATCAAGTCATTTAAGATGTTGCCAGTAGAACCTATTGAAGATGATGAGGAACAACTGGATCCTGAAATGGAACTTAAAATGCAATTGCAGGAATATCAATTGTTTAAAGAAGCTAGCGAAAGCTTGCATAATATTGAAAATGTCAATCGCTTTTACAAGGCTCCAGACAAGTCTGTAGGCGACCCACGAATTGTGTTTAATCAGTTTAATTTGGACAAGATGTTGGATGCGTTCGCAGTAATCTTAATGCGTGCTGATAATAAGGAAAATGCGGAGCAAGCCAAGAAGATTAATAAAGATAGATGGACTGTTGCTGAAAAACTATCTTTCTTAAAGGGCGTATTAAAAGAAAACAAAGAGATTAATTTCTTTAGCCTATTTGATGCTAACTATTCAAAACTAGAGATTATTACAGTATTTTTAGCAGTGTTAGAATTATTAAAATTTCAATATGCTGAGGTGGTTCAAGCCGATAAATATGAGGACATTTTGATTAAAGCCAAGGAACGTGTTGAAGAAGATGATGTTCAACAAGTGTCCTAAAAGTACTTAGGTAAAATAAGGAGAAAAAAATGAAAATAGTAGATATTGCACGAATTATAGAAGCGGTATTGTTTGTGTCAGGGGATGGTGTTGACCGTGATGAATTTAAGCGTATATATGACTTGTCCGACAAGGAACTAAACAAGTGCCTTGATATAATTAAGGAGAAATATAGCGGTGACAGCGGAATTCATCTTATTGAATATAAAAACAAGATGCAACTATGCTCTAATCCGGCATTAGCAGATAATGTGGCGGAAATACTTAATCCAATACGTGAGCGTAGTCTTACTAAGGCCGCGTTGGAAACTGTGGCTATTATTGCATACAAGCAACCTATTACACGTACCGAGATTGAGCAAATACGTGGTGTAAACTGCGACTATGCTGTACAATTACTACAAAGTAATAATCTTATTCAAGTAGTAGGTCGTAAGGACGCAGTGGGTAAGCCGTTATTGTTTGGCACTACTGATGACTTTTTAAAGCGCTTTGAACTAAATAGCCTTGAAGAATTGCCTAATTACAAGGAATTGTTAGACCGTATTCGTGTTATTCATAGCGAGGGCGACAGCCTATATCGTGAGTTTACTATTCCAGAAGAAAATGAAACCAATGAGCAAGAAGCAGTTGGACAAACCTCGCAACCAGAATCTGCAGTTGAAGAACAACCAAAAAACGAAGATATTGCTATAGTTAACGCGACTGACGAAAATCAAGTTGAAAATATTAGTAATGAAAGCACAACTAAATTAAGTTGGAAAGACAAACTAAAGATGAGATTATCTGAGCAAGATAACGAACAATAAAACATAAAGGACTTATATGGGAATATTTGGAAATTTTTTTAAAAGAATTAAATATGCGTTTACTAAGAATGAGCTTAATGACGATTTTTATGACGAATTAGAGCAAACTTTGATTAGTTCAGATATGGGAGTAATGACTAGCGAAGATATAATAGATGAGTTTAAGGCTACTGTTAAGGCGCGTATGATTAAAGATACTGAAAACGCTCAAAAGGTATTGCGTGAGATTTTAGTAGACAAGTTAAAATTTGACGAAGTTGAGTTTACTTACCCTATGATTATCACTGTGGTAGGTGTTAACGGAGTAGGCAAAACTACTAGTATTGCAAAGATGGCTAATTATTTTAGCAAACAGAAAAAGAACGTTATGCTTGTGGCGGGTGATACATTTAGGGCGGCGGCTACTGAACAACTTGATGAATGGGCAAATAGACTAAAATTAAAGATTGTTAAGCAAGGCGAGGGCGCAGATAGCGCTAGCGTTGTATTTGATGGCATCGCATCAATGAAGGCTAAAAAGGCTGATGTGCTGATTGTAGATACAGCAGGACGTCTTCATA
>JAZUAB010000102.1:0-18123 GCA_045637745.1 Candidatus Onthoplasma sp.
AAAACTTAATAATATATTTGTCAAATAAAAAAATTAAATATTTTTAAAATTATTTAAAAAATTAATTTAATATGCCAAATTATAGCATTTTAAATGAATAATACAATTATTTTTAATTTTATTAAGAGATGAATTAGTGTAATAAATTAATTGTTTTTACAATATACATATTTTGTAAAATATTTTACAGGAATAGACAAATGTCTATAATTTAGTTGACTTATCATAACTACATTAATATAATTAATAATATAGGAAGCCTCAATACAATATTTGTATTTCCAAGCCATGTCGATAACGCGTAAACTTCCTAAATTTTAATAAGGAGAGAATTATGAGTTTAGTAAAAAAATGGATTGGATGTGTTGTTAGTTTTGTAGCCGGCGTGTGCGGTTTAGCATTATCTGCTACTACTGGTATGACTGCCGTTGCTAAAGTTGATGGTAGTGCTTTGGCTGGTACTGCTGTTGGTGATACAAGTGCCACACTTGTTGACAATACTACTAAAGCTTTCAAAGTGCTTACTGATAAAGATTTGTATACTCAAGCTAAAGAATTGGGTATTAAAAGCGAATTCTTAACTATGAAAGTATTTGCAATCATCACATTGGTTATCGCTGTTCTATTAATTGCATATTCAATTGTTATGCTATTAAAGAATTTAAACGTTATTAAATGTGACGGCAAAATATTTGAATACGTTGGTCTTGGTTTAATTGCATTATTCTTAGTTTCTACAATCGGTTTGTTTGTTGCATCTAACGGCTATGCTAATGCAATGGAAGATGTTATGATTGATGTGGTTAAAGCTCAATATAGCTATGGCTTTACCACTAAATTAACAGGTCTTGGAATGGATGCTACAACTATTAGCACATTACTTGGATTGCACAAATACAATGTTAATGTTGCAGTTGGTGTATATCAACCTGTAATGTTAACTGTGGCTATTATTTCAGCTATTGCAGTTGCTGCATTTACATTTATCAAACGTAAAGAAGCTTAAGATGACAAGCCTTTTACATATTAAACCCTAATCATAGGGAATAAAAAACAACCATTTGATAATGGTTGTTTTTTGTTATTCTTCGTCAGATAAAATAATTCTTCTACACTCTTCACAAGGAAGCATTCCTTTTTGTTTTAACTTTTGTACAAAGTTTAAGGATTGTTCCATTTGACATCCGCCACAACGATTAGCACGCAAATGTACAAATACAGGGAATATGTTGTCATTGCGCATATTTTTATATTTTTCGTATAATGTTGCGTCAGCAGTTTTTTCTAGTTTCTTAATTTCATTTTCAATCTTTGCAATTTCAGGGCTTGCAGTTTCGTTCTTTTTGGAAATCATATCTTTTAATGCATCGCATTTTGCCTTTGTATCTTTAAGTTTGTTCATCGCAGTATTGTAATCGTTTAGTAATCTTGCGCCCTTATCGGTAAGTTCTCTCATACGTTGTTCAAGTTGTGCTAGTTCGCTTGTTAAATAGTTCGCGTCATCAATAATTGAGCCAATGTTGCTTAAGCCCGCCTTTTCAGGTTTTTGCTTGCAGGTAATTTCAGACTTAGCAGTAAGCATTTCGTACTTTTTGTTAATCTCATTGAATTCTGTTATAATATCGTTAGACACATCTGCAATGTTATTAACAAAAGTTCTACCCTCTTTCATAACTTTGGTAAATTCAGCCAAAAGTTTGCTTTCACGGCTATTATCAACTTCAGCTTTAATTTTGCGTATTTGTCTGTCAAGCTCTTGTATTTTTAATATTGTTTTCATATTATTTTCCTTTTAAGTAATCATTATTTATATACTTATTATCTCGTTTACGATTAAATTCTTCTTCCCCAGAAACTTCCGCCTTTATCTTTATCGTCATCATCATCTACAAGCAATTTTTTAAGTTTAGATGGTTGACGCAATTTACGTAAAGCCTTGGCTTCAATTTGACGTATACGTTCACGCGTTACGCTAAATTCACGGCCAACTTCTTCCAAAGTTCTTGGATGTGCATCATCTAAGCCATAACGCAAACGAATTACTTTTTGTTCACGTGGAGTTAATGTTTCTAGCACGCTCATAAGCTGTTCTTTTAGCATATTCTGCATTGCAATATCGTGTGGTGATAATGCTGTTTCGTCAACAACCAAATCACCCACTTTGCTATCTTCTTCATGACCAATCTTACTTTCAAGTGAAATAGGATCTTGTGATATGCGTTGAATTTCTGTAACCTTTTCAACCGTTGTATTTAATCGCTCTGCAATTTCTTCTAATGTTGGCTCACGACCTAGTTCTTGAGTTAAATCGCGTTCAACACGGCGTTGACGCAAAATTGTTTCAATCATATGCACTGGTATACGAATAGTATGTGCTTGGTCAGATATTGCACGAGTAATGCTTTGGCGAATCCACCATGTGCCATAAGTTGAAAATTTATAACCCTTGGTATAATCAAATTTTTCAACCGCACGGATAAGTCCAATGTTGCCTTCTTGGATTAAATCCAAAAATTGCATATTGTATTTGTTCTGATAGCGTTTAGCAATACTTACTACAAGACGCAAGTTGCTTTCAACCAGTCTTGAGCGAGCATATTCAGCGCCCTCGCCACCTTCAGCCAAAATTTTGCTAAGTTCACGCTCTTCATCGGCGCTAAGCAGTGGAAGTTTGCCAATGTCTTTTAAATACATTTTAACTGGATCATTTACATTAATTTGACTTACGATATCATCAAATTCCTTGTCATCTACTGGAATGTCTGGTATTTCATCAATAATCTTAATACCCTTTTTAATCAATTCTTCCTTTACTTGTTGAACTTGTTCAACTGTCAAACTGTAATTATCAAGTTTGATACACAAAACATCTTCCTTGATTGAATCTTGACCCTTTTTGTGTAACGCTTCTAAGATTTCGGTTACAATTTCCTTAATATTTTTATCCATTTTTTTCTCCTTGTGTAAATTCTTTATTAATCGCATCCAAAACCCAATAATTTAAATATGTTTCAAATGCCACCTTGCAATCAACATTATATTTATCTAAAGCTGTTATTAAGCCAAGATTGCCAACTTGGACTAAATCACTTAAATTCAAGTCCTTATGTGTAATTTTGTACTGACAGGCTATCAACAACACGTCCTTTAACTGAGAGTTAATCAACTGCTCGTTAAGTTCAACTGTTGGCGATTGCTTGTATTCTTTTAACATCGCAACAAACTTAGTTTTAGGTATTTTCTTCACCTTTTTTAAATCATAATAGTAATCTGCCACTTCTTCTAAATCTGCTTCGTCAAACGCATTGTCGTCAACGACTTCAAGCGCTGATAATAAATAATTGTTAAAATCTTTTATGTTGGTTACTCCATATGACGCAAATTCAATATATTTATTATCAATTTCTTCGCTATCTACACCTAATTTTTGTAACATTTTGTACAAAAAATCTGTTTTATCTATTTGTATCATCATACTTCCTTTTTTAATTTAGCAATTTGATTGTCCAATTGCTTCATTTGTGATAAATATTCATATTTTTCATCCAAGTTGTCTACTCGAGATATCTTGGCTTTTAATTGTTGCTTTTTGTTCTGCAAGGCTCCTATTCTAAGTCTTGAAACCGATTCATTAAAATATGTTTGGAACACTTCGTCATTAGGGAATGTATAGTTGATAACCTTGTCCCATACGCAATCCCGTTCCACATCAAAGCAAGAATAAATTGTTGAAATATTAATATCTTCGTTAGCACTCAACTTGTCTGCAATATAATTATATATTACTTTAAAGTTGTCTTCATCTTGGAACAAATCACTATATTCTTGAATATTTGCCACTTTTTTGTATAACAAACTGGCAAGTACGCAAATTTTGGCTAGTGGTTCAAATGCATTTGATTTCAGTTCACAATCTTCTATAACTTCCGATGTTGTTCTGGTTTCTTCCCTAGCACCGTGTAAAGTGTTGCGTAGCGCGTCAATAGGTACTTTAACAATTTCTTTCAATACTGACAAATATATTTCTTGTTCCGAACTTGTAGAAAGTTTAGACAAATAATCTAGAGCCTCGTTAATATATTTGTTCTTATCGGCATTTTTGGTTAAATCATATTTCTTTGCCAAATCAATAAGTATAAACTCAATACAATCGACCGCTTGGAATAATTCATTAACAAACGCATCTTTCCCAAACTTCTTTACATATTCATCCGGGTCTTTTGCCTGAGTCAGCCTTACAACCTTCACATCCATATTAGCTTGCTTTAAAGTATTAATTGCCTTATATGTGGCAGTTTCGCCTGCCCCATCGCCATCAAGACATAAAATTATGTTATTACAAAGATATGCTAAATCCCTTGCATGATTAGGTGTAAAAGCCGTTCCCATAACACCAATCGCGCTGGTAACACCTGCTTGATGACATGCAATAACATCCATCTGCCCTTCCACCATAACAATGGTGTCTAACATTTTTGTTTTTTTCAATTCTCTTAAAAAGTTATAGCCATATATCAATTGACTTTTGTTAAACACAAGTGTTTGAGGTGTATTCTTGTATTTAGCTCGTTGTGGGTCGTTAGATATGTCTCTACCACTAAATCCAACCACTTCGCCAAGCCCATTCATAATAGGGAAAACTAGTCGAGTGCCATAAAAATCGTACATTCTACCTTCTTCGCCCTTGCCGGCAACACCTGCATCAATCATTTCTTGATCGGTAAATCCAAGTTTGCGCAAATGCTTAATTAAACTATAATAATCTAACGACGCACCAATCTTAAATTTAGACACCATTTCATCAGTTAAACCGCGCTTGCGTATATAATCAATATGATTATTAGCCTCCACTAAACTCAAATTGGCTATATAATAATCACTGGTAGCCTTTAACACTGACAACATTCTGTCGCGCTGATGCTTTTTCTTGCGCATTTCTTCATTTTCTTCATAATCAGGCATTTTCATTCCAGCGTTTTGTGCCAAAATTTCAACCGCCTTATAAAAATCTACATTTTCAATCTTTTTAACAAACGAAATCACATTTCCGCCTTCGCCACAGCCAAAGCATTTAAAAAATTGACCGTCTTCCTTAATGGACATTGATGGTGTCTTTTCCATATGAAAAGGACAACACGCCCAATAATTATTGCCACGCCTTGTCAGCGTAACATACTTTGAGATGACGGACACTATATCATTTTTGGCTATAAGCTCGTCCAAGAACGCCTGATTAAACCCTTTATTTATCATTAGCACCTTTTAAATTTTGTGTTCTATTTACTTAATACCACAATATAATGCGATATTCCTAGATTTTGTAATAAAATTTTTAATAAATTTTAAAAAACTATTTAAGTATATCATATTTGCGCATTATTTTCAATACCAATTCAACATTTTGTGGCTTAAATAATACAAAAAGACGTATATAATTATACGCCTTTTGATTTTACATAACTTCAACAAAATTTACATCAACCAATATTGGTGTCGCAACGGTTGTGGTTGTTGTTCCTCTAGTATAATTAAATTCAACGCTATCACCAGCGCGCACCATTAACATTGCGTCAATCAATTTAAATGTACGATTAATGGCTACATCAACTTTGCCACTTGATTTAATAATCGACACACTGTTAATTATATCGCCAGGGTTTAAATCTAAAGCTTGCGCCACACTACCTTCCACTATCTCACTAATTGCAACAGTTTCCTTCTTTTCAAAAAGTCCAGTTTCTTCATTATACTCAGCAGTTGAATCGATTGCTTGAATTGTCATACCTATGGTTACTTTCTTAGTTTTACGCGTTGTTCCGTCGCAGTTATCGATAATGCTATCGGCAATATTTAGTGCAATATTTCCAGGAATTGCATATCCCATATTTTCATATGAAGTGCTAGACTCTTTTGCATTAACAATACCAATCAATCTGCCTTGGCTATCGAATAATCCGCCACCGCTATTACCAGGGTTTACTGGTGTGTCAATTCTAAATTCGCGCAATACAACAGCACTATCGCTAATTTGAATTGAAATATACTCGCTATCAACACTTACCACGCCGTTGCTTACTGATATACCATTTGCGTCAGGGTTACCAACCGCTATTGCTGTAGTACCCGGTGTAACCAAATCTGAATTATATTGTTCAATAGGCAAATAATCACTATCTTTTAATTCATCACTAGCAGTTACTTTTAATACAGCAATATCATATTGTTCAGAACCGCCAACATATTCAGCTTCTATAGCACCATAACCATAATCTATGATAGGCAAGCCATTTACATCATATTCAAATTTATCTGCATAGTTTTTGCAATTTTCATTGTAATAATTTAAATAATACAAATCTTCATAATCAATGGTTTGCGCACCATATGCGTAACACACAAACTTAGTGCCAATGCCATCACTAGTTGCTGAATCAGTGCTAAAACATACGTGATAGTTGGTTATTATATACGCATCGCCCGTTGCATTGTCTAGTTGATAAATCACTCCAGCGCCAGCGCCAATTGCAATTGAATTTTTAACACCATAATTAGGTTGCAAACCAAATGCAGTTTGTGTATAACTAATAATATTATTATAATCAGGTATTGTTATTGAATGTTCGGTAAACACTGATACTGCAGACCTTAACGCTTTACTACTAGCAATTGCGGTATTGTCAATTTTAATGTCCAAATATTCATTAATAAAATCTATCAAAGAATATCCCGCCGGCTTGTTATCTTTAACTTGATTATACAAATCGTTAATGGTGATGTTGGTATACAAATGCTCACCATCTTCCCCATTAACAATAGTAAAAGTGTCAGTTTCGCCATTAGTATACGTAATTGTATATTCATTAACTAATTCGTTGCCACCAGTACGCTCAATATCTTTGATTGATACAGCCTGTTCAACCTTATTACATCCCACACACATAAAAGCAATAGGAACTATTAACACTGCAACTAAATATCTAAAAATCTTTTTCATATATTCCCCTTTTAGTATGTTAAATATTATAATTTTATTTATTCCCTAAGTCAATTATTTTATAATCTTTGATGAATTTTTACATAATTTTTAGAGATACAGATCTAATGTAAGCATAAAAAAACTAGTAGCAAATTTACTACTAGTTTTTTGACAATTACTTTTTAGCTCTGTCAAACACATTAGCACATGCGCCAGCAACAAGGTTGACAATGGCAACAAGCCATAATGATGCGCCAACCGAAACTTTTGCTTTCATAGCCTCAACAACTTCCTTGCCTCCCATGTCCTTGATTGCGTCTGCACGAATTCCAAAGTTAGCTACAAGAGCAAGAATTGATACTAATACAACACCAACTAAAGCATATTTATTGATTGTTGTTAAGATTGCAGGCATCTTGATAATGTTTAAGTTTGCTAGCACTTGTAATACAGCCATAACAATTAATACTACAGCCAACACAACTAGCACCCAAGCAAAGATTCGGTACCAAGTTACTGCAGCGAAGTCCCATTTGCCAACGATTTCTTCAGTAAGTAATTCCCAACCAGAATACTTAACAACCTCCTCTTTGGCAACTGTGAATCTAAATGCTGGAACTGCCAAAAGAACTAATGACAAAACGCCAGCAAGACCCGAGCATAATGCTCCAATCCACTTTTTCATAAAAACCCTCCTTTGATATTTTTATGATAACAAACGACAATTTATGACATACTAACTTGCAAGTTAGCAATTATACTTTTGTGTTTATTTATTCTAAATAAAAGGAGTATTTATTTTATGACCACAGTAAGAGCAGTTGCAATAAGGGTATCTAATTTGCTTATTGAACATAATATGACTAGATATAAATTGTGTCGCAAAATTGCAATGCCTGAAATGACATTAAAACATATTTTAGATGAAGACAACAAACGTATAACTCTTGACACAATTGTATTGCTTGCTCAAGGTTTTGATATGAGTTTAAAGGAGTTTCTAGATTGCGAGTTGTTTGATAACGACAATCTTGACATTAATTAAATCAATGTATTAAAAAAATCGCCTATTGCTAGGCGATTTTTATCTTTTGTATTTCTTGTGTATATCTAATATGTAATTTTCTTTTGTTGTATACTAAATCAACAATGTTGTTTTAGCCAAAACTAAATTTTTGGTTGAATTGTTACGCACTTTCTGCCACGACCGTCACGACCAAATTTAACAACACCATCAGTTAAAGCAAATAAAGTGTAATCCTTACCTAAACCTACATTAACACCTGGATAAATTCTTGTTCCTCTTTGGCGAACGATAATGTTACCAGCCAATACGAATTGACCGTCAGCACGTTTTACACCAAGACGCTTACTATTACTATCTCTGCCGTTCTTAGTGCTACCGCCACCTTTCTTGTGGGCGAATAACTGAACTAATATTTTCATTTTCGTTTCTCCTTTATATTAATATGTTTTGGAAAGGTGTCTGCCAAATCATATAGTCCGTTTACAGTAGACTTCATTATAAGGTTTGCCATCTTCAACTTTTCACCACTAAGTTGTGGTAAAGTGATTGATAAGTAAGGTGTGTGTTCGTCTAAAACGAAAAATGTGTTGATATCTAATATCTCTTCAAATGTCTTTTGAGCATTTTGAAGCAATACTGATACACTGGCACACACTATATCACTACCTTCCTCGGCATAACCCGAATGACCACGACTACTAACCGATTTGATTAGGTCATCATCTTCCCTTTCGATTATAATCTTAATCATAAATTAACCTATACTTTCAATTACAATGTTAGTGTAGGCTTGTCTGTGTCCTTGTTTCTTGCGCTCATTTTTCTTAGGCTTATACTTGAACACAACAATTTTGTTACCCAAAGTGTGTGATTGAACTTTTGCCTTAACCACAACATCTTTAACAACTGGATTACCAGCAACAACGTTACCTTCGTTAGCAGTCATAAGAACTGGGAATTCAACGTTTTCGCCAACTTCGTTAGCCAAACGATCAACAGTTACAACATCACCAACTTGAACTTTGTATTGCTTACCAGCGATAAGTGCTATTGCGTACATTTTAGTTACCTCCTATAAATTTTTGAAGACTCACTTTTAAGGTAGAACAACATAAATCATTCATTTAAAACCTGTTCAATGTGGTACTACGCGACTATTCTAGCACATCAATCTATCTTTGTCAATGGATTTACTAAAATTTCCAAAACAAAAAACAACATCTAACTAAAATTGTTAATGTCAATTATTATTGTATTAATATCTTTGCTTTTGGCATAGTTGATTGTATTTAATGTTCCACTGGGCAAGGCATTCCATACGGCAATCAATAAATCGCAATTGTCTACCATATATTTATTTCGCTTTTGCATACAAGTGGAAGTATATTCGCTTTTTGATACATAAGTTATTTTGTCACATTTGCTTAATATGTTTTTGTACCTTATTTGTTGCGGTTTAATCCACTTAATCTCTTGATTTAAACAAGGAATTGCACATTCGATAATAATATCATACTCCTCTTTTAATTCAAGCAAAATTTCCGCTACAATAATATCAATACCCAGTGCCATACCCACAATAAAGTGAGTATACCCCTCACCAATCTTCGTGATTAATAAATCTTTTATATATTGTTTAAACTTAAAGCAACTTGGCAAATTTTCATTATATCCCCAAGGCAAACCTTTTGGTCTATGACCAGTAAAAGATATTGTATAGAATTTTCTAATTTTCATATATTATATTATGTTTTAGAATTTTCTAAAAGTCAACATATTTTTTAGAATTTTCTAAAATTTAAATTGCATGTTAGAAAATTCTATACACTATGGGTAATTGGTAAAGGAGAATTGCCTATGGAATTTACAAAAATATTAAGAGATTTAATGAAAATAAACGATAACTTAACGCAAACTGAACTTGCCAACAAAATGGGAGTAAAACCTAGTCAAGTTTGCGAATGGCTTAATGGTAAAAGTAAGCCTGGTTATGATAGCCTAAAAGCGCTAGCATTGGCGCTTAATGTTTCGGCTGATGTATTGCTTGGAATTGAAGACCTTTAAAAAAAGATATTGAATGCAATATCTTTTTATTTTTTTAATACATCTTTAATGCTGTCTGTTAATGAGTTTTGAGTAATTAATAGTTGTAGCTCCTGCTCGGTTATGTATACCGGGTTATTAAGCTCTACATAAAAGATTGTATAATAACCCTCTTTTGTTTGTTTTATCATTTCTAAGAGGTTGCAGGTCGGATGAACGTGTAAAAAATTAATCTTTTCGATGCGCTTATTTTTTTTGAAAAACAACTTATAATATACGTCAAAATTGACTTTGCGTTTTGGTAAACAATTGATTGCAAAAAATATTGCAAATACCAAGTAAATTAAGTTGATTGCGTTAAAGCAACTAATTACAAATAATACTGTAAATAATGAGATTGCACAAATATTGATGGTTCGGTTTACTATTTTTGCAAGCTTTTTACTGCGCTTGCTTAATATACTATCTAATATTTTAGCCCCATCTAGTGGCTCTACTGGCAACATATTAAAACTAGCCAGCATTAAATTACATCTAAAAAAGTCAGCTGTAAACACATACATTTCTGGTACAATCCACCAAAGGCTTGTGCAGATTAAGCATATAATAAAATTGATTGCTGGCCCTGCAAATGCAATGCTAAAAAGGTCGTCTTTTTGAATTTTGTTGTCAAGTTTTATACTTGCGCCTAGCATATCAAGTTTGATTGTACTGGTCTCATAGCCCTTAGATTTTGCCATATAGATATGTGCCATTTCGTGAAAAATAAGTGCCACGATATAATTAATAAACAGCAAAAATTGATGGCTAATCAACATTAATATAGCCATCAACACAAAACTTATGCTAATTTTAACTTTTGTGCGTTGCATAACTTAAAATAAAATTATGCCACCACAACAATTTTTATAACTTTTAGTTTATTGATATGTAAACATCAAAACCGCTTGTATCATTTCTTATTTTGCCTAAATGTTTATTGTGGCAAAACACTCATTGTTTTCATCCTATCGCCAAAGGCTGAAATTTGTATGCAGTACAAGTTATTATTTGCCACATCAATTCCAATATTTATATCTTGATATTCAACTTCAAAATAATTATTAAGTAAATAAAAAATGTCACTCTTAATTACATCTTTCATATATTGTGGATTTACTTGTTTGTCCTTTTTGATTACATTATCCAATCTATTGATTAATTCCATACAGTCCCTTTTATTATAATTTTTTCTTAAAAAACTTGCGCATACTTCCTATTACGCCTTTGTATTTATAGGTACAATCAAACAATTTTTTACTGCCAGTTTCAATATTATCGCTAAGTATTAAAAATGCTCTATGGCTAGGCAATTTATAGTTTAACTTATTACTACTGTCAACCTGACCGATACATATAAAATCATCTTCTGGGATTACCCCGCCAAACTCAATATTAAGTGTCTTGCTGATTTCATACACATCCAGCATTAATTTATCAACAATTAAGTCACCTCTTGCGCGATTAACCACAAACTTGATATTGCTTAAATTATAACTATGTAGTATTGTAACTACTTTATCAGCATCTCTAATGCTTGATAAATGTGGCGTGGTTACAACAATTGCTTCTTCAGCACAAATTACCGCCCTATTAAACCCAGCATCAATGCCTGCAGGGCAATCAATTAATATGTAATCAAACATTGTTTTTAAGTCATTAATTACAGCCTTGATATATTCGGGTCTTAAACTTAAATTATGTGCCACATTACCACTAGAAAGCATATACAGTAGCGGATAAGTAGCATCTTGAACAAGCGCCTGACGTAATCTACATTTGCCATCTAGTACATCTTGCATTGTGTACAACACTCGACTTTCCATACTTAAAACAACATCTAAATTATTTAGCCCTATGTCCATATCTACCACACACACGCGATAATTCTTTTTGGCTAAATTTAACCCAAGATTTGCACAAACAGTGGTTTTACCAACTCCACCCTTGCCAGATGTGATTACAATAACCCTTGACATTAAAACATCTCCTACAAAATCTAAATTTACGCTATCACACACAATGATAATTTTGCACAAAAAAAATGTAAAGCATATTGCTCTACATTTTTTGTATTCGACAATAATAGTTGTTTTGTGTCATCGATCTGTAATTATACCTTAATATGTGGATATTCATCCTTTCCTAATGATATAAGCTTGCCAGCACCTAATATGACCGCATCTTTAGGATTGTCTAGCACCTTAACAGGCATACTTAAACGTTTGGTTGCATACTCGGTAAACCCGCAAACACTACTCACGCCACCGGTAAATATTATTCCATTTTTACGCACTTCTGCCAATGTGTTTGGTTGCAATGTGTCTATAAATTCTTCAATCAATCCAAATATCTTTTCATACACACCAATAATTGCCACGCGCGCTTCATTTGCACGTATAGTAACCTCTTTGTATTCATTATCAGCAATACCAGTAAATGTATTGGTGTACATATCGTTTTGATGCATTGAGGCAACTTCATCCTTAATTGTTTCGGCTTGCTCATCGGTGATTGTAACTCCGTAGTTGTCTTCAATATACACCCTTAATGCAGTGTCCATCTCTGCTCCGCCAATCAAATAATCGCGCCCCGCAACAAAAGTATATCTGCTAACAACTGATATGTCAGTTAAATACTTACCAATATCTACTATCATTGTTTCTTCGGAATCTTCTAAGCCTTGAATAGATGTACGTACGCATACCGCATTTTGAACAAATCTAATCTTTGAGATACCAACCTTATTTAATAATATTTTTATTTCTAGCAATTTCTTTTCAGTTAGTGCACAAGGTACGGCTACAATAGCAGAAATTGAGCCACCCTCAAACAATGCTTCTTCAATCACATTGTTGAGCAACGCTTCGGCCAATACTGGATTAATAATGTCAATGCCTTGAATTGCTTGATGCAACATATATTGGTTCGGCTTTAACTCGCATAAACGCTTGGCCTCCAACCCATAAGCATATATCTTGCCATTAGGCTTAGATTTAAGTGTTGCGACATAGCCCGCTTGACGAGCCATAATGCCAAAACCCTTTCGATATACAATAATTTCGTTACTACCAAATTTAATTGCTAATTGTACTTTACTCATTTTTCCCCCTTGTAAAGCAAACTAGGCGGTACGCGTACGCATCCTGCGCACCAAAGGGATTCACCCTTTGAGCTTTGTCCAATCAAAGCTGGCGTACCGCCGTAAGTTATATAAACTATAAAATTTGTAAATTTTTACCAAAGATCTTTCTAAAATCTGTTGCCATAGTCATAGCTTGACTAATTTCTAATCTAACGTCTTTTTCAACAGTGGTTTTTAATATAACTGTATCACCTAAGATATCACAAGATATGTCTTTGACGGCATTATTTCCAGTAACATTTAACAATGTTGCCAATTTGATCAACACGCCAAGTTTTTTAACCGCGCCGGCATCTTCCTCATCAACAATATCTTTATACTTAACCCAATCGCTTAGGCTGAAATTATCAATATTTTGGCTAGCAACTACAAATCCTGCCATCAATATTTCACGATGTGTTGCACCATAAATATTTGAGCCTAGGATTACATTAAATCCGTTCTTTTCGTAGTTTTCAAATGAAATACGTTTTCCGCTCAAGCACATACTTGCAGCAATACGCAATATTTTAACATAATTACGGTTTAAACGATGCAATACTTTTAATTGCTTGTACAAAATAATAGCCAAATCATAAATATTGTTCATATCTTGACCGCTAGGATAAAATTCATTAACAGCGCTTAGGCTATAACCTAAAATATCTACCATAGGCTTTTCGGCTTGGACCAAAATTCTACGCGCTACTAGTCCATACATTTCACCACAGGTTGACACGCGAACGTTGCCATTAAACACATTGTTATACAATGCTTTAATAATTGCAATACCGCTAGCAATTACATCTGAACGAATTCCAGATACGCCTTTAAGTTTTTTGCCCTTATCAATGTCCAAACTTTTGATTAAAGTATAAATTGACTTAAAGTTAGTCTCATCAATCTCATAGTTATGGGCAATCTCTAGTGGGTAATGTGTAGATTTACGACACAATACACCTGTTGCCTCAAAAATATTGCCAATACCAACGAATTCAATTTCTTCATCAAGACTGAACAACCATTTTTCGTTACGTAGCAAGCTGGTCACAAAATCAACCATCTTGTCCATCTTGTCGCTTACATTAGCAACGTCTGCAAATTTTTCAGCCAAGTTTAATGCACCAAATGGAATGTTGCACTTGTTTACTACCATTCTGCGATTATATTGTATCAACTGAACACTGTCATCGCCTATTTGGCAAATCAAACCCTTAACAATAGGTAGCGAATGTAATGATGCCAAATGTAACGCATCAACTTGTTCGTCAAAATTCAACACACTAAAGTGTAATGACACAGTCTTATATATTTCATCCAAGAATGCTATTTGGTTGCGTGCTGTAGCCAAAACAGGATCAGCATAGCACAAATATTGAGTAATGCCATTAGCATCCATAATTCTTCTAAAAATTTTCAAGATTGTAATTGTTTCTTCAATGCGAGCAGCCTTAATATAGCCATCTCTTGCCAAATCTTGAGTTAAGCGAACAGGCTCCTTGATTTGTTGCTCAACAGCAAAATATCCGTTTGGAGTAAAGTTAAGTTTGCTAAAAGTGATTTCGCTAACGCCAAGTTCAATTACGACTAATTTTTCCATAAATCTCTTCCTTTTTTCGTTGTTACACTAACATATTTTTGAGTTATAGTCAATAGGTTTTTCAAAAATTTTTTATATATTTTTTTAGTTCTATTTTTTATGCTAAAAACACCTTAAATCACGCTGTTTATTGCACCTTCAAATATCTTCCAAGGCAACTTTTCAACATCGGGCAACACCTTAAATATCATTGGCTTTTTAGTGGTTGGATGATTAAACTTTAACTGATATGCCCATAACGCCAAATTGCCACCGTGAGCCTTGTCGCCATATTTAAAGTCTCCAAATATTACAGTACCGTTTTGCTTGCTCATCTGAACACGTATTTGATGACTGCGTCCAGTTACAAGATTAACTTTAATCAAGCTCATATTTGCTTGCTCATCCAACACTTCATAATCCAAGATTGCTTCTTTAGCACCATAGTCGCTTTTGGTTGCAAGATTAACAGTGTTTGTTTTAGCATCCTTTGTCAAATAACAATTTAATCGCGCCTTCATCTGACTAGGTTTGCCCAACACAATACACAAATAGCTCTTTTTCATTTCGTGACTTTTAAGTTGCTCTGTTAACCTACTGGCACATTTACTAGTTTTAGCAAACACCATTACTCCACCCGTTGGTCTATCAAGTCTATGCACTAAGCCTAAATACACGTTTCCCGGCTTGTTATCTCTAACTTTTATATAATTTTTTAACAAATTTAACAAATCATCATCTTTGCTTTCATCTTCTTGCACTGCAATATTGTGTGGTTTAATGATTACTAGCAAATGATTATCTTCATATACTATATCTGGTGTAAAATCCATATCTATTTCCCTTAATTTCTTAATATTTACAATACGAAAACGTCCTCAATATTTTCATAAGCAAACTTGTTTGCCACTTAATATTTTCACACTTTCATATTTTATAATGCGACAGCGTCCTTTAGTTTTTCACTATTCATTTTTCATTCTTTATTGCAATTAGTTGCTCAAACGAGTAACCGCAGTACATCCGCAAGGTAGTACTATGCCTTTTTGCTCAGTCGGTAGTCCAATTTCATAAGCATCAACTTGTCCATTAGGGAACACACAATTAAGTATATTAGCCATAACGGTTGGTTGCAAACCTGTAGTGTAACTATTAATTAGCACCATCAATGCATCATCCGCCACCACACCTTTAACTAGTTTAACAAAATTGAATATATCGTCCTCAATCTTCCAAGTTTCACCTTTGGGTCCACGACCAAAACTTGGTGGGTCCATAAGTACTATATCGTACTTTTTGCCACGCCTAATTTCACGCTCTACAAACTTTTGGCAATCCTCATTGATATAACGTATATTATCAATGCCGTTTAACTTGGCGTTTTCCTTAGACACATCTATCATACTCTTAGCCGCATCAACGTGAGTAACACTTGCGCCAGCCTTGGCACATACTATGCTAGCCGCACCCGTATAAGCAAATAAGTTAAGAACGCTTACAGGTCTATTTGCATTTTTAATCACGTTAATTAGCATATCCCAGTTAACCGCTTGTTCTGGAAACAAACCCGTATGCTTAAAGTTCATAGGCTGAATTCTAAATTTAAATTCACGCCAATTAACAGTCCAATATTCTGGCAAACGAGTTTTAATGTCCCACTCGCCCGACTTATTTTCAGTACGATGATAATGAGCATCAAGTTTGTTACGGCTTAAATCCTTGTCCACATTCCAAATAATTTGAGGATCTGGTCTAAGCAAAGTATACTTTCCCCAACGCTCTAATTTTTCACCATTACCTGTATCTAATACAAGATAATCTTGCCAAGATGATGCTACTTTCATATTTCTCCAATTTTTTATTTTATAAATATATATGCGCCAACGCAGTTCATTAATATTTTCATAAGCGTAGCGTCTTCATACTTTCATATTTTCATCAATCAATCTATGATTGCGCTTATTATACAACATTTAAATTTTTTTGCAATACTTTTTGTAAAAATTGTGCAAACCATTAAAGTTAATAAACAAATGTAAATTGAGATTTTAAATCTGCATATTAACTTATTTGCTGGCGGTCACACCGCCTAATATACATCCAGCACCTTTTGCATATGGATAATATCATCCTTGGTAATAATGCCAAGAGGTGGATATTCACTAGTGCCTTGCTTAGTAATTAATACTATTAACAATTTGTTGTTGGTTTCAAACAAATTCATAACCTGTTCAATTGTAATTTTTTCATCCACTAAGCAATAATATTGCTCATTAGAAAGTTCTTCAACAATGTCGCCAACAGTTATTTTGTCAATAAGTTTTTGAATATTATCCCCCTTTAACAAGTGTAACCCTATAATATCCATCAAACGTTGACCATTAAGTACTCCAACTAGTTGGTTCTTATCGTACACTGGTAGATTACTATAGCCACTGCGCGCCATCAATTTGATTGCAGTGCTTAAAATATCGCTAGCTTTTACACACAAAACTTCGTGAGTACTAATCTTGTCATAAGCTAATGGTGGTGTTGCAATAAGGCGTGCTATACCTTCCATCTTATCAACAACGTCTTCGTGTGGCTCCGCTATAACAAAATTGCTGTTGCCTTTATGCACAATAGCGTTGCGAAGGCGCCCATAGTCAATTAAATCATCTTCATATTTACGAACAACCGAATTTAGCATTACCGTCTTACGAATAACTTCGCTAAAATTTAAACTACGCTTTAAGTTATAAATGTTTCTAAGTGATGAGTCAATCGCATTATATGCCGAAATAAATCTATTTGCATTTGATGCCTTTTTCATAAAATTCTCCCCATTTTATTATATTTGAACTAATTATAACATATTGCGCAAATAATCGCAAACGAATTTTACACCTATTTTAGGTATGATGTGGCCCATATCATTGTTTTACACCAATAATCAAACGTTGACCTATAAATAGTCGCTTGCTTGTTAATGAGTTTAATTTTATTAACACATCTTCGCTTACATCATATTTATTTGCAATCTGAGTTAGCGTTTCCATTGGTTTAACTATGTGTTCTATATCTCGCTTTTTTAATATTTTAACCACTTCGCCGTCATACAATTCAACACTTGGATTATTACGAACTATTGATGTTGGTAAAATCAAAAATTTTCTTGAGATTGATTCAATATCATCATCTTTTTGAACTCTATATAAGCAATATTCAACACCTTCACATTTAACTATTTCCATAATATTTTATATGAAATATCGTATAAATTTGAGTATAAAATTATATACATAGTTTCAGTAAAGGAATTTTTAGTTAGAGCGAGTATGAGTGAAGTTAAATCA
>JAZUAB010000103.1:0-2324 GCA_045637745.1 Candidatus Onthoplasma sp.
ATCCAGTTCTTGACAAAATCCGTTGGTAAAGCCAAGTTTATTAAAATAATTAATTACTCGTTTATACTCAATAATTTTTAGCGGTCGGCTATACTTTGGCATACCCTTTGCTAAATGGCACGGCGTATATTGTCCCATAAGGCTAATAATAGTGTTGGCGCCTAGGTTTGATTTTAACCAGTCCAGTACTTTAAAACTATTATCAATCTCATTAGGCAAAACAAGATGGCGAACAATAACGCCCTTTTTCATTATTCCGTTTTCAACAACATCTTGTGGCTGATTTTGGCGCATTTGCAGTACAGCCTTTTGACAAACCTCTGGATAATCTTTGGCTTTAGACAAATTAAGTGCCAACTCGGTGTCCATATATTTCATATCCACTAAATATACATCAACCAAATCTTTTAATTTTCTTATTGTTTCCACACTTTCATAACCACTACTATTCCACACTACAGGAATTGATGGCTTGTATATTGTTAAAGCATCAATAATTTGCTCAGTATAATGACTAGGTGTTACAAGATTAATGTTGTGTGCTCCTTTTTGTTCAAGTTCTTTTATAATTTCTACCAGTTCGTCAATAAAAACTTCTCTTCCTTCGCCGCCGCTACTTATTTGTTGGTTTTGACAATACACACATTTCAAATTACAATGCGAAAAAAATATGGCGCCACTTCCTTTTGTTCCAGAAATGATTGGCTCCTCCCACATATGTAGCATATATTTTGCAATTTTTATATTATTATTGGCTCCGCAAAACCCTGACTTTAGGTTGCGGTCAATATTGCACTTTCTTGGACATATATTGCATTTCATATTTATAATTTTAATATTTAATAATAAATTTGTCAAGTTTGGTATAAAAACAAGTCACTTTAGGGATAAATTTGGTAATTTTTTGGAAAAATTATAGAAAATTTATTGAAAATATAACCAATTTGTTTTATTATATGGTTATGAACTTGAAATGTCGAATTTTGTCAATAATTGTAACCAGTGCTTTGTTTATTGCCACATTAATTTGCTGTGTTGTTGCATTTAACAAGAAAAATGACAAAATAATATATGCCACTAATATTAGTTTTAATGGAATTATTGGCGGAGTTGAGTTGTGTATTGATAACGACTTACTATTAAGCGATGAAATGGTTAGTATTGAGCCAAGTAATTGTACCGAACAACCAACATTTATTATTAAGAAATATGGCAATGATGATGAAACTGAAATTAAAAATGGCAAACATACTTTCAATGACATTGGAAGATATATTCTTAAGTGCAAGGTTCCTTCTAGCGAAAAATATCATGTAACAGACACGATTTCTATTACAGTTGTTGATTCGCCAACAGACAATACTTATATGTATATAGATGCAAAAGATGGATTAATGTATGTTGACAATGTTGTTCCTATAACTGAACTTGCTACAATTGTTGCGCCCAATAGTGCCGATATTAATATTTCTTGTAGCAATAACTTGCGAATTGTTGATAACAATGTTACGGCAATAAAAGATGGAACTGGTTATATCAGTGTTATTATTGAATATAATAATATCAAAATTCATAAAACTTTTAATATTATAATCAAGCCTAAAACGATAACTAGTGATATTCAACTTAAATTATACTATGGCGGAAATATTATTAATAATACCATTAATATTACAAGCAATGAATACAGCACTATGATTAATTACATATTAACTAACACCGACAATCAACTAATTAATTGCTGGACTAACGATAATGTTGTAAAGGTTGATAGTTTTAATCCTGACAGCATTGTATTAACGCCTATAACAAATGGTGAAACAATTGTATATGTTAGCCCGCTTGAAAGTTTGGATATTGTGTTTGAAATAATCGTAATAGTAAATATTGATTAAGTTAGATATGTTGAATTAAATGTGTGTAGCATTTGACAATATTGTTAAATATGAATATAATTATATTAGTTTAATCAACTGCAAGGAGAAAATATGAAAGTAAACAAAGATAAATGCTTAGGCTGTGGCGCTTGTGCTTCAATGTGCCCTGTAGGTGCTATTAGTATGAAAGGTGGCAAGGCCGAAATTGACAAAAAGAAATGCATCAAATGTGGTACCTGTATGCAAATTTGCCCAGTTAATGCCATTACTGACGAAGCTTAAAACAATATTATATATAAAAACAAACCCTTTTATTAGGGTTTGTTTTTTCTTAAACTTACGTGTAAAGTATTTTAAGTTTTATAAAAATAGCACAGCTTATTAAAGTTGTGCTATTTATTATATTAAAATTCACTAAAAATTTTATCTTGATCCTCTTGCGCTAAT
>JAZUAB010000104.1:0-6878 GCA_045637745.1 Candidatus Onthoplasma sp.
GTTTGATGCAAAATAAATGAAAAATAATAATTGATATAAAATAAATAAAATTAATTACAAAAATTAAATAAATAATAAAAATCGGCTTAAAATAAGTCGATTTTTTAATAAATAATATATTTTTATTTAATTATACAAATATTTTATTGATAAAAACGTTTTTATTTTTTAATTTTTTTGCATATTTAATTTTAATTTTTTTAATATCTTTTTTTCAAGGCGTGATATGTAACTTTGAGAAATATTTAATAGGTCAGCAACCTCTTTTTGAGTCAGTTCATCTTGACCGTATAATCCATATCGCATAATCATAATATCTCGTTCACGAGTAGATAATTTTGCGAGGGTATTTAATAAGAATTTTTTTTCATCTTCACTTTCAACTTCTTGATAACAATTGTCAGTTGATGGAAGGATGTCACCAATAACTAATTCGCCACCTTCATCATCAACACTTAAGGGGTCATCTAGGCTCACTTCATTTAATGTTTTATTTACCTTTCGCAAGTGCATCAAAATTTCATTTTCAATACAGCGAGAGGCGTAGGTCGCCAGTTTAATATTTTTGTCGGCTTTAAAACTGTCTACCGCTTTAACCAAACCAATTGCTCCAACAGAGACTAAATCTTCAAGTTCGGTTTTAGGTGTTTCAAAACGTTTGGCAATATATAATACAAGTCGCAAGTTGTGTTCGATGAGTTTAGAGCGGGCATAGCCGTCATTGACGGTGTCAAACATATTGATATACATTTTTTCATCATCATCTTCAAGTGGCGCAGGAAGGGAGTCGTTGCTAAAAATGTAGTTGACAACATCGTCACTAGAATTAAATAATGGCGAGATTATCTGATTGAATAAATTTTTGATTGTGTTTAAAATTTTCATATATTACTTCCTTGTATTGTTTTAATTTAGACAAAAACTTGAATTTAAAATTGCTTTATATTCTTTCGTGTTATCAAAGTGTAGAGATACACCTATTTGCACATTTGAAAAACTTTTTTGGTTTATATGTTTTAATTGTAATTGGTTTACGGTAAATACCAATATTTTGCGCGAACCTGCGATTGTGCTGGCTGTAATAAAGTGAGGATTTTTAAGAGATGTGAAATTATTGTTTATATAGTCATTTAGTGATATATTGGTCAACTTATTAAATGTATCAAAATTAATTAGGCTGACGGGCTGATTGTTGTCGTATAATGCGTTGCCCGAATCTATAAATGCTTTAGTGTGTATTTGGTTGTTGTTGTGGGTTAGTATTATATCATATATTTGAGAGTTGGTGGTTATTTTAACCCTTGTCCAAGATATTAATTTGCAACATATAAATGTGCTAACAATGGTAATTGCAAACACAGGGATTAGACCAAGGCTGTCAATGGCGTAGCCGTTATCTGATTGTGTTCCAAAGTTGGCTAATATAGCACCGCCTATTATATAACTTAATGCCAACATTAATATATAAGATGTAACTATTTGCTTTTTAATCTTTGGTTGCAATAATTGTATCATTATGATTGCGGTAAGTATTTTTAATGCATTGGCAAGCATCCAGTTGGTGCAAAAGGGATATACAAGGCTTGCAAGGCTTCCAAATAAGGCAGATATTGTTATATTTTTTAATCGTGGTTTGCTAAATATGATTTTGGATATGATTAATAGTATACAGAAGTCTACTATAAAATTGGTGGCGAGCGTTTGCTCTATGTAAATTGTCATAATAGTATTGTATTGATTTTAAACGTATATTGATAATAAAAAAAATTGGATATAAGAGTATATTTAACTTTTTTTGTCAAAATATAAACTTTTATATTTTATTGGTATAATTTTACCATTAAAGCAAACAATATGCCTAGGAGTTTATATGTCAAGAAAAGTATATATATGTAATATTAATACATCTAATATTCCTAGGCTTACAAATGATGAAACAATTAAGATACTGCACCAAATTAAATCGGGTAGTGAGCAGGCTAAAGAGCATTTTATATATTGCAATATGAGGCTGGTGTTGTCGGTGGCTCAACGTTTTTGTGAGGCTAAGGAAAGTATGGATGATATATTTCAAGTTGGCTGTGTTGGGCTTATGAAGGCTATTGACAACTTTGACCTTACATTAAATGTTAGATTTAGCACATATGCGGTTCCTATGATAGTGGGTGAAATAAAAAGATTTTTGCGTGACTGTAGTAGTATGCGTGTTAGTCGTAGTCTTAGGGATACCGCGTATATGGTGTTAAAAAGTAAGGAAAAATTAAGTCGTGAGCGCGGAGATGAGGTTTCGCTGGAAGATATTGCGAGCGATTTAAATTTAACCTTGTTTGAAGTTGTGGATGCTATAGATGCAATATCGGCTCCGATGTCGCTAGATGATGTGATGTATAACGATGGTGATGATCAAGTTATGTTACTGGAGCATCTTGCAGACGAAAGTCAAAGTGGTGACAAATGGCTTCAAAATGTTGATTTGAAGGACGCGGTAAGTAGTCTTGATGCTAGGGAAAAGCAAATATTAGATTTAAGATATTTTGTTGGAAAAACTCAAATGGAAGTCAGTGATGAGATTGGCATATCGCAAGCGCAAGTAAGTAGATTGGAGAAAAATGCGCTAGAACAAATTAAAAGGTATATGTCATAAATAAATGCACGTCTATAGATGTGCATTTTTAGTTAAATAAATGATAAACGACAATAATTTACAAAATGTTAATAGATATACTTTTTTATTGCAAAAATTTTTGGCATTTTAGGTTGATTTGAGGTGTATTAATAGGGTAAATTAAAGAGGTAGATATCTATGAAAGTGATTACTAAGAAACGAACCTTAGCCATAGTGGCTATATTCGTGGCTTTAGTTATTGTATGTGCCACAAACAATAGTTATTTGCAAGTGGCAAATGTGTATTTTAATACTAGAATTAAAAAATTGCCTATATACAGTGTTCAAACTGAGCAAAAAAAGGTCGCAATTTCGTTTGATGCTGCTTGGGGCGCCGATAAAACCGCTGAAATTATGACAATATGTGAAGAATATGGTGTAAATGCAACATTCTTCCTTGTTGGTTTTTGGGTGGAAGATTACCCTGAAGTTGCCAGAAATATTGCTGAACGTGGGTTTGAAATAGGTTTGCACAGCAGTACACATCCTGATATGTGTAATCTGTCTACAAGTCAAATGAGTCTAGAGTTAACCAAAAATCGCGATATTATTCAAGCGGTTTGTGGTGTGGAGGCAAAACTATTTCGTCCGCCATATGGCTCATACAATGACACGTTAATTGAGGTGTGTGATGACTTGGATATAATGCCTGTCCAGTGGAGCGTTGATAGCCTTGACTGGAAGGGTTTGAGTGCGGGTGAAATTGCTGGCCGTGTATGTAAGCAATCAAAGGCTGGAAGTATTGTGTTGTTTCACAATAATTCGGACAATATTATTGCAGGATTAAGGCTGGTGTTAGAATACTACATTAACAACAATTTTGAAGTGGTACCTGTTGGTGAGTTGGTTTATCATAGCCACTATACAATTAATCAGCAGGGAGTTCAAATATCTACAAAAAAATAATTTATAAACAATTTTGAAAAGTAAAAAGTAAGGAGAAACTAATGAATCACGAATTATTGGAAAACAATAAAGTTTATTTGCAAGGGGTGGTGGTAAGCGAACCAACCTTTAGCCATGAAGTATTAAATGAAGGATTTTATAATCTAAATATATCTATTCCGCGCCTATCGGGTCAGAGTGATATAATACCAGTAACTATCAGTGATAGATTGCTATCGAATGCTGATATTAAAATTGGTCACACAATAGCATTGAAAGGTCAGTTTAGAAGTTATAATAAAATTGAAGGGGAAAGAAGCAAATTGGTTTTGACTGTTTTTGTGCGCGAGTTGTGTGAAGCGGATGAAAATAGCAATCCTAATATTATTGAAATTTACGGCTATATATGTAAGTCTCCAATATACCGAACTACGCCATTTAATCGTGAAATCACTGATGTGTTGATGGCGGTTAATCGCTCGTACAATAAGTCCGACTATATTCCGTGTATTACGTGGGGCAGAAATGCTAGATTTGTTGGCGAATTGCCAGTTGGGACAAAACTTGAAATGGTTGGGCGAATTCAGTCGCGCGAATATGTGAAAAAGCAAGAAGGTCTTGAGCCAATGTCAAAAATTGCATACGAAATTTCGGTGTCAAAAGTCACTCAATGTGATTAAAAATGTTTGACAAGCCTGCACAAATGTTCTATAATAATCTTGTTTGATTAGAACATTTTTGCTTTAATTTGTCGAATTTTGTCGATAAATTGCAAAAAAATACGAAAAAGTGGCACATGATCTTGACTTTGTTTTATTATATGTTCTATAATCTCGTCAAACAAAGGGAGGGGTAATGTTGGTTGTTAATGATATCAAAGTTTTAATTTCGGCATACAGACTTATTGAAAGAAACTGTGACTTAATTAATGAATTTGTATACAAACACGCCATTAATTTTGGTCCATCGCCTGAATATTGTTCCACTTATGATGTAACCAATAAAATTATTAATTTAATCGAGCGCAAAAATAGGCTTATCAATCTAAAGTTGATTATTGATGAACTTGTATCGCAGTTAAACCCTAATGATAAAGCTATTATTTTGGCTAAAATGCGCTTCGATTTATCTATTAAATCAATGAGTCAAGTACTTCAAATGCCATCTATGCGTACTACCTTTAGACGAATTCAAACAGCACTAGAACATTTTACTATTCACGCAAATAATTCGCCATACAAGGAAAAACTTGAATATTTGTTAGATAATGAGCATTGGATTTCATCTATGCGTCGAGAGGTATTACAGCAAAATCATTGTGTTCAAGCAAGATAGTTGTTGAGTACAAATTAAAAATCACCAACCAGCGAATTTGGTTGGTGATTTTTTATATAAACTTAATTGATTAGACTTTGTCTGTTCTGCCTATTAAATATTCAATGGATGTCGATAAGTTTAACGCTATTATCATAAGGCTTTCAATTTTTGGCATATCACCATATTTCCAGTGGCGCAAAGCGGATTCGCTTAATCCGTATTGCTTGGCAAATTTCCAATGTGTTGTTGAGTTGGCTTTTAACAAATTCTCATATTTATGTACAAAATCAGCTAAATCATAATCAAATTTAGGTAGATATTCTTTATTGTTGTCATTTATACCAAATATATAATCTAGAGAACGCTTAAAATAATTAGCCAGCCTTACTGCAACGGGGATTGTCGGAATAGACCCTTTTAAATATTTGCTATATTGATTAGCAGAAATTCCACTATCTTCTGCCAACTTTCTTAAAGATAATCTAGAATCAATTATTAAATCATTTAAGATTTCACTGAACTTTTCCATAAAATACTACCTTTTCGACAAAAAACAACAAAATTAGTGTTTTTAACGTTATTGTTTTAATAGCATTTTAAGAAAACATATGTTATAATTCAATTGTGTAACCACCACGACTAGTCGGGGCAGGTTGTAATTGTGCGGAGGAGAGAAAAATATGAACAAGGAACAAAAGAATTTAGAAAAAGAAAAATTGGTTAGATATTTATATCCAACTAAAGAAATTATGGGATTAATGTGTAACGACATTTATCAAGAGTTGTTAGAGGTGATTGAACTGGGCAAATGCATTGGTGAGGACAACTTAGATGATATGGTGCGAAGTAATAATTATGAATTTGTGCAAGGGGTAATCAAGGGATTTATATTAGGCAATAGCGAATATCAAAAAGTGTTATTTGAATACTATCATCACAATAATCTGGAATGGATAACGCGTGATATATTGATAGGGTTAACGCTATACATATCAAGCATAAGTGATGAATTTAAGGACATAGATATATTTAAGGATAAACAATCTATACTATATGGTCAAACTATTATTTTAGATTTGATCAATTAAGAAATGTTTTCACAACAAATCACTGGTTTTGCCAGTGGTTTTTTATGCGTAAACAATAAAGGATGTTGCAAAAGTTGAAAATTTTTATTTATAATATATAAAATAAGTTGTCTTTTTTATAAAATTTTGTTAAAACTATATATACGATTAAAAAAGATTTAATTGATTATATAATATTGTAAGGAGAAATTTATGGAAGAAAATATATTTGATAAAGCGTGGAGAGGGTTCCACGGAGATAATTGGAAAGAAGAAATAGATGTAACCAACTTTATTGTTAGAAATTTCACTGAATATAAGGGGGATGATTCATTTTTAGCGGAAATTTCGCCTAAAACTAAGGCTGTTTGGACACGCTGTGAGCAGTTGCTAGAGGAAGAAAATAAGCGTGGTGGTTGCCTAGATGTTGAAACCAATATTTTAAGTGGTATTAATGCATTTGCCCCGGGCTATATTGATAGGGATAACGAAGTAATTGTAGGGTTACAAACTGATGCTCCACTTAAGCGTATAGTTAATATGTATGGTGGTACCAAGGTGGCTATGAAGGCACTTGAGGCTCATGGGTACAAATTGAATGAAGATGTGCACAAGCATTTTACCTCATACCGCAAAACTCATAATGATGGTGTGTTTGACGCATATACAGATGAGATAAAAAAAGCAAGACACAGTCATCTGATTACGGGACTTCCTGATGCATATGGTAGAGGAAGAATCATCGGTGATTATAGAAGAGTAGCTTTATATGGTGTTGATAGATTAATTGAAGAAAAGAAAAAAGATAAAGCAGCTTTAGCACTTGATAATTTTAACACTGAACAAGTTAGATTGAGTGAAGAATTATTCCAACAAATTACTTTCCTTGGTTATTTAAAAGATATTGCTTCTTTTTATGGATATGATATTTCAAATCCTGCAAG
>JAZUAB010000105.1:0-3461 GCA_045637745.1 Candidatus Onthoplasma sp.
GTTAAAGTGTTTTTATATTAAATACTTTTATTATATGTTTTTAGTGTGCGGTTTATTTTTATAATTGTTGCATTTAATCTATATGAGCTCACTTAATTATAATTAAATATATAACTTGAGTTAAATGAGATTAGATAATAAGCATAAAGAGAATTTTATTGTAAAGCTATTATAATGATTATTATATGTTATATATAGTATATATATTATATAACGCGCGCGTACGTGTATACGCGCGTATATATAAATAGGAAAAAGGAATAAAAACAACAAGTGGGAAAGAAAAATAAAAAGGTGGTTACACAATTCCTCCTTTTTATTTAAAGTTATAAATTATTTTTGAGTTTGATAGCAAGCAATAGCTAAAGATTCTGGTCCAATATGACATGTGATACATAGTGGAAGATAATCTGTAAATTGGATATTATATTTGCCACTGAATTCTTGTTCAACCTCTTGCTTAAAAGCGTTAAATTCATCTAAATTTGTGCAAGTGTGTGCCAATGAAATTGCTATGGTTTGACCGTCTGTAAGATTATTAAATCTGGATTCGATATCCTTTTTGATAGCATTAATCATTTTTGATTTAGCCTGTTTAATAGTTAATACTTTTGCATAAGCATCTAGCTTGTCACCTTGTATTTGCAATACAGGCTTAATGCTAAGTAGTTGACCGATTGTTGCAGCAGCTGCAGTTATTCTACCACCTCTTTTCAAGTATTTAATTGTTGGAACCATTATGTATATGCTAGCGTTTAGGGCTTCTTGCTCTAAATATTGTTTGATTTCAACTGCTGATTTTCCTTCGTTACTTAATTTAATTGCTTCGTATACTGCGGATTTAAGAGTTACTGACACGCGTTTGTTGTTTACTACCTGAACTTTGCCGTTATATTCTGAACTTAAAAATTCTGCCGTTTGATATGATGAACTTAATCCGCTTGATATTGGCAAATAAACAACTTCATCATATTGCTCTAATATTTTATTCCATACAGATTTAACCAGTTCTTGATTGGGTTGTGAGGTTGAAACTCGAGCTGAACTATTTAGTTTTTCATAAAATAATTCTCGAGTTAAATTCTTATCTTCACTGTATTCCTCTCCATCTATTAAGAAAGGGATATATACCATTTTAATTCCTAGATCTGAAACTTCCTGTGCTGTTAAACCACAACTATTATCAGTGACAATGCCTACTTTAGACATAACAACTCCTTTAATCTTATGTTATAATCATAGTATATATTAAAATAATTTACTTGTCAAATATTTTATGTAAATATTGGACAAAATACTTATTTATAGGCTAATTAATGATTTTTATTGGATTTATTTTATATTTTTATGATTATTTTACCAAATTTATTTTTATTTAATGTTTTTAAAATTTGTTTCTTAAAGTTTACTGGCATAGTGCTCAAATTTATAAAAAGTTAACGGCAACCGGTTTAATTTGTTTGTAAAATTTTAATTAGTTTGCTATTATATAAATAATAAAAGGAGGGGATTAAATGAATCTACCTAACAAGTTAACAATTTTAAGAGTGATAATGATACCGCTAGTTATGGTATTCTATATGGTTGACGCAATACCATACGGTAAACTTATTGCACTTGGACTATTTGTGATTGCTGCAGCAACCGATTTTTTGGATGGCTATATTGCCAGAAAGTATAATTTAGTTACCGACTTTGGAAAATTTTTGGATCCAATCGCGGACAAGTTGTTAGTTGCAAGTGTATTGTTTATGATTGCTATTGATGGCACTATTCCAAATCCTTGGGGCGTTATTGTTGTAACAATTATTATGAGTCGCGAACTTATTATTGATGCGTTTAGATTAATTGCTTCAACTAAAGGGATTATTATGGCTGCTGATATTTTTGGTAAAGCTAAAACTATGGTTCAATGCTGGACAATGCCTTTGTGTATTTTGCTTGCATTCTTTGAACAATGTACAAATGTTGGCGGAGCTGGATTATTAACTTTCCAAGTAATATGTTATGTACTAATTGGTTTGTCTACTGTATTAACTGTGATTTCAGGGGTAAACTATATTGTGAAGAATAAACAAGTAATTGCTAGTAAATAGCATACACTTCTTTATTCTTAAATTAGATAAAAGGAAGTAAAATATGGATAGAGAAGAAAAACAAAAAGTGCTTAGTCAAGTGATTTTGCAAATTGAAAAGCAATTTGGCAAAGGTTCAATTATTAAGATGGATGATGAGGCACGTAAAGATATTGAAGTAATACCAACAGGATGCTTAACCTTGGACTATGCATTAGGTGTTGGTGGATTGCCTAGAGGAAGAATTATTGAAATATATGGGCCAGAATCTTCTGGTAAAACAACTGTTGCGCTTCACGTTGTTGCTGAGGCGCAAAAAATGGGTGGTGTTGCAGCATTTATTGATGCTGAACATGCTCTAGATCCCAATTATGCTAGTAAACTAGGTGTAGATATCAACAATCTATATGTGTCGCAACCTGATACTGGTGAACAAGCTTTGGAAATTACTGAACAGCTGGTACGTAGTGGTGGTGTTGATATTGTAGTTGTAGACTCAGTAGCGGCGCTTACACCAAAAGCCGAAATTGACGGTGAAATGGGCGATAGTTTCATAGGTCTTCAAGCAAGATTAATGAGTCAAGCATTGAGAAAGTTAACATCAGGAATTGCAAAGAGCAATACTTTAGTTATATTTATTAACCAATTGCGTGAAAAGGTTGGCGTGATGTTTGGTTCTCCAGAAACAACTCCCGGTGGAAAAGCATTAAAGTTCTACTCAAGCGTACGTATGGATGTTAGAAAAGTTGAAACATTAAAAAATGGTCAAGATATGGTTGGTAGCCGTACACGTGTGAAAGTGGTGAAAAACAAAGTGGCTCCTCCATTTAAGCAGGCTGAATTTGACATTATGTATGGTGAAGGCATTTCAATGATAGGATGCTTGTTAGATATGGCTTTAGAATTTAATATTATTGAAAAGAGTGGCTCTTGGTTTAGCTATAATGGCGAAAAGGTTGCTCAAGGCCGTGAAAAGATGAAGGATTTCCTTGCAAACAATCCTGAAGCTATGGCTGACGTAGATGCAAGAATTCGTGAAAAGGTTTTCTCTCGCGACGTTGAAGAAGAATAATAATTAAACACAATTTTTTTAAGACAGCTCCTTATTTTAAGGGGCTGTCTTTGCATATTATCAAAATTCTTACAAATAATACAGGTATGAAGTCGGTGATTTTACTTGTAATTCTGCTTATTTTATTTTTACCGATTTTCATCGGAGTGAGCCTTTATTATAACGGCGATAATAAAAAAATCTATTTTAGTATAAATCTGTTTAATTGCATACCCGTTATTAAAGGCAAAATAAAAATAGAGGCAAAAGGGCTGAAAATTGCTTTGTGTAAAATAAGCTTTTTAATTCCGTACAAGCTGATTTTTAAGAATAAG
>JAZUAB010000106.1:0-18479 GCA_045637745.1 Candidatus Onthoplasma sp.
TGCAGTGGCATATTCATTGCAACACGCTCGCCAAATTGACGCAAAGTGTAATTGCTTGAATTTAGTTCTGGAATATATCTGATCCTGCCTAAAAGAGTTGATGCAAACCCCTTTTGCTTTGCGTCCAAAACATTGTTGTCCATATATTCTTTGATTGATGGATATAACTCAAAATATTTTGCAATAAATTCCTTTGCCTGCTTTGGCGTCATATTAACATTTTTAGCCAAACCATATTCACTGATACCATAAATGATTCCGAAGTTTACTGCTTTTGCCATACTGCGCGTATGCGAATCCACTTGTTCAAACGGAATATTAAATACCCTGCTTGCAGTTATTGCGTGAATATCTTGATTGTTGTTGAAACCCGCAATTAAATGTTCGTCCTTACTAAAATGCGCCAATAATCTTAACTCAATTTGATTATAGTCCGCCGAAACTATTACCCCATCTTCAAACTCGCTGGTAAATAATTTTCTTAATTCCTTACCCTCATCATCTCTTACCGGAATATTTTGTAAATTTGGTTCACGCGAACTAAGTCTGCCTGTAGCCGTTGCAGTTTGAATAAACGTTGTGTGAATTTTACCATTTTTAATATATGGCATTAATCCATCTAAATAGGTGCTACATATTTTTGCAACCTTACGATATCTAATAATTTTTTCCACTATAGGATGTTGATCTTGTATCGCCTCTAGCACGTCTATACTTGTACCCTTTTTGCCCTTGTACTGCAATTTTAACTTTTCAAACAAAAGTTCAGTCATTTGTTTTGGCGAATTTATATTAAATTCCTCACCCGCCAAGCTGTATATTTCATTCGTCAAATCTTTTAATTCGTTATTATACTTTTGGCTAAGTTGTTTGATTGTTGACGAATCGACCTTAATTCCGGAAACTTCCATATCATACAACACTGATACAAGTTTTAATTCAAGTTCGTAATATAAAGTTATCAACTCAAATTTATTTAAATCCTTCAAGCTCAGTTCTTGCAGTTTTAATAATCCCACCGCCTTATACTCGCTAGGCAAACCATTTTTACCCAACAACGCATTTAAGGTTATGTCTTTTTCGCCCACGCCAAGCAAGTAGTACGCCAGTGAAATATCATAATAATTATTTAAGGCTATATCCATCTGTGCCAAATAATGCATGCTAGCCTTTGCATCAAATACAACCTTTTCAACATCGGCATTCTCAAAAATCTTTTTGATCAATGAATAAACGTCAGGATTAGCCAAATCCAAATTTAATAACTGGTATTCCTCCTCATCTGACGCTATGCATAATCCCGCATCATCAAAATTAATTGCGACCTTTGACTTTGTCAACATGGATGACAACATTTCTTGCTCTTGCTCAAAACCCTGCATATCTTGGTGCTTAAATGCATTTTCTTTAACACTGTTAACATTTTGTGCAAAATACTCGTCCTTTTGCAAAATTCTAAACTCTAACCACATAAAACTTTGCTTTACATTGTTATTAAACGGAAAATCATATCTTAAATCATCTAATTCGTAATTTAATTCACAATCAGTTTTAATTGTAGCCAATTGTTTTGATATATATGCAATATCTTTATTCTCTACCAACAATTGATGTAGTTTGCCAGCGATATTATCTATATTACTATAAATTCCGTCTAAGTTATTATATTGTTCTATCAACTTTAATGCGGTCTTTTCGCCAATACCTTTAACTCCTGGTATATTATCGCTGGTATCACCCATTATAGATTTCATTTCAATTACTTGATTAGGCGTTATGCCATACTTTTCCTTTAAGCCCGCCTCATCCAAGTCTGCAATATCGCTCAACCCTTTCTGCGTTAGCCACACCCTACAATTAGGGTTTATTAATTGCAACAAATCTCTATCGCCTGATATAAGCACTTTGTCAATATCATATTTTTTAGACAAACTACCAATAATATCATCTGCCTCGATTTCTGGAATTTCAATAGTCGTGATATTCATCTGATTTAATATATCTTTGATAATAGGCAATTGCGTACGCAATTCATCTGGCATAGGTTTGCGCGTTCCCTTATATTCGGCAAATATATTATGTCTAAAATTATGCTTGCCAGCATCAAAGGCAACCGCTAAATATTTAGGATTGTATTTAGTAATTGTTCCAACTAACATTTTCATAAATCCAAACACAGCGTTACAAGGTGTTCCTTGCGAGTTATATAGCGGAGGCAAACCATAAAAAGCCCTAAACGCTAAACTATTACCATCAATAATAAACAATTTATCCATAAACTCTCCCTAGTTGTAAATACATTTGTAAAACTTTAATATTATTATATCACATTTCCATATTTTAAACAAATAAATGATTACAACATTGTAAATTTGTTATTTATGATTTATTTTTCCAAAATTTTATTAAAAACACTTGCAAGAACCAAAAACTTGTGTTATACTAACAAAGTACATAGTAATGATTTGTAATAAATGCTTACATAAACTATGTTTTAATATATATGCCGATGTGGCGAAATGGCAGACGCACAAGACTCAAAATCTTGCGAGGGCAACCTCATGTCGGTTCGACCCCGACCATCGGCACCAGTTCGACTGGCATAGCATTTATGTGATTTAAAGCCAGCCAATGAACGGATTATAAATCTCACTTGATTGTGAGATTTTTTATTTGACTTTTATTTTAATTTTTGATATATATAACATAAGGAGATATGTTATGATTTCAATAAATGATGATGGCGAAGTTATAATTAATGGCAAAAAGATAAATCCATCAACTAGCCATTCCAGTTCATCCACAGTTAGAAAGACTGTTGTTATTAACAATGGTAAAGTTGTCCAAAACGACTTCGTTGTAGACGGCGAAGATTTTGATATGGAGGATTTTCACAATGATTTTATAGACCAAATGGGACCCGCTTTTCAACACCTAAAAAAATCAACCAAGATTAAATGCGAATATTGTGGCTCAATATACAAATCTTCTAAATCTGAATGCCCTAATTGTGGTGCCCGCAATAGTTCAATTTAATTTTTAATAAAATTCACAAGTATTAATCAAATCCAAACATTGATTTGGATTTTTTTATTTTTATTTAAAATTCATTTCCTTATTATTTCTTTTTGTGTTAACATATAAATATACAGGAGGTAAATTATGATACTTTTAACAGGAGGACTGGGTTACATCGGTTCTCACACAGCGGTAGAATTATTAAACAATGGCTATGAGGTGGCCGTTATTGACAATCTATCTAATAGCAAAATTGAAACAAAGGATAAAATTGAAAAGATTGCAGGCAAATCTATCACATTCTATAAAGGCGATGTGCAAAACATTGAATTGCTACGTTCAATTTTCGCCAAACATAATATCAACAGTGTTATTCACTTTGCCGGATACAAGGCAGTTGGTGAATCTACCAAAAAACCATTAGAATATTACGACAACAACATCAACAGCACTTTGGTTTTATTACAAGTTATGAACGAATTTAATGTCAAAAACTTGGTATTCAGTTCGTCAGCAACTGTATACGGGCGTGCAAAATCTATGCCTATTTATGAGGATTTTGAATTATCCGCATCAAACCCTTATGGAAGAACAAAGTTGTTTATAGAAGAAATATTGCGCGATTACTATAACGCAAATAATTCTATGAATATTGCCCTACTTAGATACTTTAATCCAGTAGGTGCTCATCCTAGCGGTCTTATAGGGGAAGATCCTAATGGAATTCCTAACAACCTAATGCCTTACATAACTAAGGTTGCTACCGGCAAGTTGGAAAAATTAAATATTTTTGGTAATGACTATCCTACCAAAGACGGTACTGGTGTGCGTGATTTTATACACGTGTGCGACCTTGCCAATGGGCATTTAAAAGCAGTGGAAAAATTGCAAACGAATTGTGGATTAGTTACTTATAATCTTGGAACAGGAGTTGGATACTCGGTACTTGATATTGTTAATTCGTTTATTAAATCTTGTAACGTTGATGTCCCTTATACTTTTGCCCCACGTAGATCTGGCGATATTGACACTTGTTATGCAAGCCCAGAAAAGGCCGAACGCGAACTTGGCTTTAAGGCAACTCGCACATTAGATGATATGTGTGTATCAAGTTATGTCTTTGAAAAAAATAATAACTCTACTATTTAGTAGAGTTTTATTTTATATATTTTACTTTTCAAAGAACGCCACGCCAATGGCTCCAGGCCCTACGTGTGTGCCGATAGTTCCACCTATTAAATATGCAGGCACATTATCGATATGTCCTTCGTACAAATGTGCACTGTCTACCACATATTTCTTTAGCATTGTGTCATCCAATCCCGAATATATTACACCATATGGCATATCAAAGTCGATTCCGCCCTTTTCGGTAACTAGTTTAGTTAAAAGGTTGCTACCATTTTTTGATCCTAGAGCTTTACCAATAAGCTTAACTTCACCATCTACTACTGCAACAACTGGTTTTAATGACAATAGTTTACCCGCAAAAGCCACAGCAGCTGAAATTCTGCCACCTTTTTTTAAATATTCAAGAGTTCCAAGCATTGCCATTAAATTGATTTTGCCCTTTTTGCTTTCCAAAGCCTCAGCCACATCTTTAGCACTTTTGCCTTCTTTAATCAAGCGAAGAGCATATTGACACAACAATCTTTCGCCAATAGCAGCGTTTAGACTATCAACCACAAATACTTTGCCTTCAAATTTATTGGATGCATGCACCGCACTATTATATGTGCCAGATAACTTTGATGAAATAGTGATAACTACCACATCATCGCCATTATCAACGTGTTTTTTAAATTCTTCTTCAAAACGATATTCGTTAATTTGGCTTGTTTTAGGCAAAGTATCACTTTCAATCAACTTTTCATAAAATCGTGTTGGCAGCAAATCCACTCCATCTAAATAATCCTTATCACCAAAAGTAATTGTCATCGACATCATCACTATACCCAACTCCTGCGCCTCCTTTGCACTAATATCTGACGCTGAATCAATAATTAGTTTTACCATTATTCCTTTCCTCCGTATTTTTTACATAATTCTTCTAAATTGTTGCTTATAAGTGTAAGACATTCATACATAATCATTCTATTTTCATCGGATAAGCCAACGCTAGCTAAATCTAATATTTTGTCAATCTTTTCAGCAATTGTGTTTCCAATGTTTTGCCCCTTATCAGTCAACATCAACGAACTGCGATATCTCTTTTTTAGGCTTGAATCGCACACAATGTATCCATTTGCTTCCAAATACTCTATTGAGCGCGATACCGCGGCCTTGTCTTCCCCACAAATATCACACAACTGTTTGGCAGTTAACGCACCAAGCTTATATAAGTAATACAAGCATGATACGTGCGGACTTTTTAGGTCAAACTCATCCATTTCTTCCGTTTTAATCTTTCGTATACTGCGACTGATTTTTGCAATCAACACTGTAAAAGTTTGAAAGCGTTCTTGCATAAAATTATCTCCTTGTTGCAAAATCAACAAGTCAATGGTAACACACGCTTGTTGTAAAGTCAACAAATTTTTATATAATTATTAAAATTTTTACAAAAATCTTAAGATTTTGTTAAATATATACCCGCTTGTTTACTTCAATTTAACAATCTAGTAAATTGGCTTATTGCTGTTGCTAGTCTTATACCACAAATTTTAAATTGCCCCTTGAAAAGTCAAAAATGTTGTGATATAATGTACAATATGAATAAAGAAGATCTTAAATATGCTTGGATATTAGATACTTATTATGATGACAATCTAAAAGAACAAACTAATCCGCTAGTATTAGAGGCAATCAAACATTTTGAAGAAAAGCAAAAACGCAATATGGGCATTGGTATGATGATGTCCAGTTATATTTTCACCTGTCCAGAGCAAGACACATGGGCTGAATATGCAAAAATTAAAAACGCTATTGACGAATATATTAAACTTTATGCTAAAAAGCATAATAAACAGCCTGAAGACTACAATCTAGAGTTTATTAATTATGGACGAACAGAACTTGTATATGTCCTTACCGATGAAACCAGTGGCGACAAAATAACAATTTTAGCAAAACAACCCGTGGTAAAATTTGGCAAAGTAAAGCAAGAAGCTAAAAATTTAATAGAACTAAACAAAATAGACCCCACTGTCATTGCACCTATTGATTATTTTGCCTTGAATGAGCAAGAATTGTATGTTACACCTTATATTAATCAGGCTAGATGCATTGGCAGTCAAGATGACTGGGGAATGTATGTCCCTGAGCCTCGTTATAGATTTGTTCCATTTAGTAAAATGCAAGAAAAACTCGTTAATATGTGTATGATTGCCAAACTTGTAAGTTACTATGATGAGAAAAATCAAGAAGGCATATCTGCTTGTAAGCTTGGTGGCGGGGACTTTATGCTACCAAAAGGTTGGGAAAATAAAATCTCTAATGTTGAAGATACACTAAACAGCTTAATGTTTATTGCCGTGCGAGAAAAAATTAAGTGTTCGCTTGATGAATACTTAAATATTATTCGTAAAGAATTTTCTATAAAAACTATTGATCTTCCTCAAGACCTTTTAAAAATCAACCACCGTGGCCGTGTAGCAATGGATAAATCTGATATTGAGCGCGGAATAAGGTTGGGCAAAATGCTGCTTAAAGCTAGGAACAATGAATTAACTAACAATTAATACAAAAAATAGCGCAACCGCGCTATTTTTATTTAATATTTAATATGTTTCATAATTTCATTATGGATTTCTTCAATTGATTTTAAATTTCCTTCTTGTACACAATCCATAACTGTCCAGCCATATTTATTTGCCACATATTTTCCGCTATTATAGGCATCAATTAAGTGGTTATTATCTTTTTCGTGAATATCCTGTTTGGTTCCCGCCTTTAAATCAGCACGCTCACGTGCAAGTCGCATACTAACTTCTGGTGGCACATCTAGGAAAATAACCTTGTCCGCACGTGGAAGTTTAAGTTCATTAAATTCAAAGTTATCAAGCCAATCCAAAAATTTATCACGTTCTGCTTCATCTTTAATCTTGCCTGCTTGGTGCAACATATTGCTTTGAGTGTATCTATCTAGGATAATTATTCCGCCAGCCTCATAATGCGACTTTAACTCTTTCATATAGGTGCAAAGCCTATCCACAGCAAACAATGCACTTGTTTGATATGCATCCATATCGCTTGCTTTCTCACACAGCTCGCCACCTAAATACATTTTAACCGGCGCACTTGAATTGCTTTCATAGTTTGGAAAACTTTGACGCATTACATTGTGCCCTTCTGCCTTTAATCTTTCATACAACTTAACACTTTGCGTTTGCTTTCCGCTACCATCTGTGCCTTCAATAACAATAATATATCCCATACCTTTCTCCTTAATTTAATCTTATCACAAACACCAAATTTAAGCAATTAAAAAAGAGTTGGATTTCCAACTCTTTTATAATCCTAATAAATAATCAACACTAACATTAAAATATTTTGCAATTTTTACTATATTAGTTATACTTAATGTTAGCCTATTCTTTTCCCAATAATTTAAACAGATTACAGTAAAATTCAACTCTTTTGCTAATTCTTCCAAACTCAATCCTTTTCCTTCCCTTAATTTAGTTAATCTCTTGCCAAAATTTTTCATTTTAATCTCCTATATTTAAACACATATAACAAATGTTATAACTATATAATATATAACACCTGTTATAATGTCAAGCATTTTTATTACAAATGTTATAATATAGTTATGTAGGTATAAAATGAAAAATATATTTAAAGAAAGATTAAAAGAATTGCGAGAAGATAAAAACATGTCTCAAAATGCATTATCTAAACAAATTAAAGTTAGCCAGCCAGCAATTGTTAAATGGGAAAACGGAGAAAGAACTCCAACTATGGAAAGCCTAATCATTCTCGCAACGTTTTTTGATGTTACAATTGATTATTTAGTAGGTTTAGAAAATTAGTTTTAAATTAAAAAGGATTGAGTTTTCAATCCTTTTTTGTTTTTGCTAAATTGTGTCTAACTTTTCAATAATAGCGTGCTTATCAATATGTTGACCGATAAATACTAGTTTAATCATACGGTCGCCATATTGTTCGTCCCAATCTTTACGAAGAAGTGCCTCTTGTTGTAATAGCTGTTTAAGTTCTTCTTCTGGCATTGTAGCATACCAATATCCAGTTTGATTAAGGTTCTTTTGAGGACCCGCTTGTTCAAATAGGTATGACATTTCAGTTTCGTCACCAAAATATACTAGTCCTTTAGTACGAATAATTTGACGTCCCCAATCTTCATTAATAAAGTCTAGGAACTTTTTGCGGTCAAACGGCTTACGGCGATAGTACACAAAAGTACCAATGCCGTACTCTTCCTCGCCATGATTATGGTCGTGTCCGCAATGGCATTTACCTTTACAATGGCACTCGTGATCGTGTTCGCCATCGTGGTGGTGATGTTCGTGTTCTTCATGGTCGTGACAATGACATTCTTCACCGTTCTCGTGACAATCGCATTCGTGATCTTCATCATGGTGGTGACATTCGCAATCAGGATTATCACAATGTTCGTGGTCGTGATGATGGTGTTCATGCTCGTGGTGATGGTGTTCGTGCTTATGCTCAATAATTTCATCACGGTTGCCTACATTTTCGGCTTCTAATTCACGTATCCAGCCAGCACTTGTAGCACTACGTTCAAAGTCGAACATATTGGTATCAAGAATTTTATCAAGGTCAACCTTTGAGTAGTTGGTTTCAATAATTTTTGCCACTGGTTGAAGTTCCTTAATAACGGCTTTAACACGTGCTAGTTCTTCACCACTTACTTCATCCACTTTATTTAGTAGCACTATATCACAAAATTCAAGTTGTTGAATAATAAGTCCTTCAATATCATCATCGCCATACTTATTGTCTGTTAAAGTATCGCCACAATTAAATTCTTTAACTAGTCTTAATGCGTCCGTCACGCTTACAACTGCATCAAGTTTACAAAGTGGTGGAATATTGTTTGCCTTGCATTGTTCTTCAATTGCAATAATTGATTGCACAATAGGCACAGGCTCACATATACCGCTTGCCTCAATCAATATGTGGTCATATTTTTGTGTTTTGGCAAGATTAAGTATTTGATTAATTAAATCCTCGTTAAGATTGCAACAAATACAACCATTTTGAAGTGGAACAAGGTCATCACCAACGTTTACAACTCCACCCTTTTGAATAAGGTCAGCGTCAATATTTACCTCACCAATATCGTTAACAATAACCGCCATCTTGTAGCCTTTATCGTTACTTAAAATATTGTTAATAAGGGTTGTTTTACCACTACCCAAATATCCCGTTACCAAAGTAATAGGCACACATTTATACATAATTATTCTCCTTACATAATGTTTGACAATTTTCTGCCAAATCAAACTCTCACCGCAAATTATACAACAAATGTATAAGTTTTGCAAGTGGATTTAATATATTAACATAGTGTTTTACAGTTTTTCTAATATCGCCAAAGTTTCCACGTGCTTTGTTTGTGGAAACATATCGTAAGGCTGAATTTTGATTATTTTATGTGTATTTTGCAATACTTTCAAATCCTTTGCTAGTGCTATTGGATTGCAAGCAATATATATTATTTTGTCAGCAGTTTTTACCGCATCTATTACTTGCGCACTGCAACCTATATGCGCCGGGTCTAGCACAACACTACACTCAACACCTTTATTCTCAGTTTGAACTTTTTTAATTAAGTTAGGTACAATCTTAGTGCAATCTCCATTGACTACTTCCATATTAGTTATATTGTTTGCTTTAACTAATTGCCTTGCTTTGTCGCTTGCTTGTGGCACAATCTCTACGCTGTAAACTTTGCTTGCGTCCTTACTCAATGTTGCACTAAGCAATCCTGCTCCTGCATATGCGTCAATCACCACTCCGCCACCAACTTGATTTATTACTTCACTGTAAAGTTTGGTTTTGATTTCATTGTTTACTTGCAAAAAACTTGCTACATCAACATTATACTCAACACCAAATTCATCCAATGTTATACTTTTAATACCGGCAATATGTATATATTCTCTACCTAGAATAATCGAATTGTGTTGATTGTTGATATTTATATATAGACCAAACTCGCCAAGCGCTTTTAACTTATCAGCCAACTTGTCCAAATGTTTAATATCTTTACTAGTTGATACCATGCAGACCAATGTTTGATTATCTACACTACGCACCACAAGGTATTTTAACAATCCTTTGTATGTATCAAAATCAAATGTCTTAATATTGTTTTCACTTATCCACTCACACACCAAACTTAATGCAAGATTTATATTGTCGTTCATCAGCAGACATTTATCAATAGATATAATATTGTGGCTGTTATACTCAAACATTCCAATATTACGTCCTAGTGGAAATGCCGCCTTGTTACGATAACCATAATTGCTACTATCCACGCAAGGCAAAACCTCAATATCAAGGCCACCCACCTTAAACAATGTTTCCTTAACCAAATTGGTTTTAAACTCTAACTGTTTATCATACTTTAAGTGTTGCAAATTGCACCCGCCACAACGTGTAAAATATGGACACGGCGCCTCTACTCTATCTTCGCTTGTTTTAACAACTTCAATCAACCTTGCATTACAAAATTTTGACTTTTCTTCTACAATCTCAACATCTACAATCTCATTAGCCAACGCAAAATCAACAAAAGCCACCTTTTGCAATTCATTTTCGTTACTAGGGCGCGCAACCCCTTCGCCATTCATACCCAACTTATCAATCTTTAATATCATAATCTAATTATACAACTAAACAATATATTTTGCAATACTTTGTTTGCCAAAAAAATAATTGTTTGATATACTAGGTTTAATGAAAACAAGTAGCAAGGTCATAAAGTTCCCGTTGGCAAGTGATAAAGTTGCCGATGTTACCATGACCAAAAAGCGTATGAAAAATATACGCCTTAGTATTTCCAGCGCGGGTAAAATATCAGTCAGTTTGCCTTACCACACAAGTTTCGCCTACGCATATGATTTTTTGGTGCGCAAACGCGAATGGATTAATGCTCAACTTTCCAAGCCTCGCAATTTAAAAATTGACACTTGTCATTTTTGTAACAATGGAAATATATTTTTGTTGGGCAATAACCATGCTTTAAAAGTTGAACAATCGTCTAAAAACAAGGTGATTTTTGATAATGGATTTACAATACTTGCCAAAGATTTAAATGAAGAATATATTAAACAAATCTTTATTAAATGGTGTAAAAAATATTTTATGGATTTCTTCACCAACCGCCTAAAATTTATATATAATCAAATGTTTAACAACAGTGCATACCCTATAATTAAAATCAAACCTATGAAATCTATGTGGGGTAATTGTAATTTTGTCAAGCGAATAATTACTTTTAACCTATACCTAGCAAAAGCACGTATTGAATGTATCGACTACGTAATCACTCACGAACTGGCACATTTAATCCACCATAACCATAGCAAAGAGTTCCATAATCTTATGACAACCCTACTCCCAGACTGGAAAACGCGCAAAAAAATGCTGAAAGAATATTCATTAAACTTTTAATATTTATAAAATATTAATTGACTTTGAAATTGTCATTTATTAGAATACTTATATATGAGTAAAGTATTTGAAAAAAATGACAATTCTTTTATATGCGCGGTTTGTGGGGCCAATGTTCCACCTTTAAAGTACACTTCGCGCGACCATTGTAATAAATGTTTGTGCTCTATTCATATCGACATTAACCCTGGCGATAGAGCAAATACTTGCCTAGGAGTATTACGACCTATTTCAGTGGTAAATTCCAACAAAAAAGGGTATATTATCAATTATAAGTGCGACAAGTGCAAGCAGTTGCACAACAACAAATCTGCTAATGATGATAGTTTTGAAGCTATTTTACAAGTGATGAGAGAAAATAGTTTGAGGTAGATATGAAAAAGTATATTAAACACCTTATATTAATAATTGCAGTAGCGCTGACTAGTGCTATATTTGTTGGTGCGCCCAATGCAACTAACCACGATTATAGCCAAAGTGTGTCAATCGCACAAGTTCAGCAAGTTACAGCAACTGATAGCCTGCCATCTAGTTATGACCTACGTCAGCATATCAGTATTGGTGTAGAAAATCAAAATCCTTATGGAATTTGCTTTGCATTCGCATCACTTACCAGCCTTGAAACATATCTAGCTTTAAATTATGGTGAATATTACGATTTTTCCGAACTGCATTTTGCTTTATCATTATACTTACAAGACAACTATTATACAAGCGTCGATGATGCATTAAAAAATGGTGGAAATTTCTCTCAGTTTGACTTATATACTCAAAAAGATAAGTCTATAGTGCTAGAAGATGAAATGCCTATGAGCAAATATGCTAGCTTAAATGCCAATAAGTATTCTACAATGGTAAGCGACTACAACAATATCAACAACAATTTCTATACTATTGCAAAAGTTAACGGCACAACTTCTTTCCCTCAATATGCAGGCGATAAATCGGAGTATAGTTCGGTAGAGCTAACCAACTTTAGAAACAATGTAAAACAACACCTTATGAACTATGGCAGTTTAACTGCGGGAATATATACGAGTGACTCACTGTTTACATACAACACCGTCAATTATCGTATTACTGATGATAGTCTATTAGGCGACAAATCTACTGACGCACTTAACAGAAAAATCAACCACTTAATATCAATTGTTGGTTGGGATGACAACTACGACGCTGGCGGTGCGTGGGCAAACAAAGGCGCATATATATGTCTAAATTCGTGGGGCGAAGAGTTTGGCGAAGATGGTTACTTTTATGTGTCGTATGATGATTATTTTATCGAATACACTATTCAAGGTATTACCGACGCCACACTTGCCACGACCAATAATCGCATTAGCACTATATCATTGTATCAGCAAAACACTAGCCTAGTTACACACACATATGGCAATGACATATATATTGCTAATATTGTTGATGTATCCAATCACAAAGGCAAGCAAATTCAATATATAGATAACTTTGTTAAAGGCAATAACACTTCGTTTTATATAAATTTTTACGATACTTATGCAAATGCTGTTAGCGGTATTGCAAATATTGGAAACCGCGACCCGAAATCATCTACTAAAGTTTCAACACACTCAATATACGAACGCCACAAACTAAGTGATCCAAACAAACTAAGTGATCCAATTACAATTTCTAATAATTTTATAGTAATAATCTCAAAAGTTGTAAATGCTTCAAAAATATATTCACTGGCAACAAGGTCTACTAGTGGAGTTACATTTAACCCAACATTTTACAGTATGAGTAGCCAAGGCCAATTTAAGGTAAACGATTCTGATTATATTTGGAACCCACCTATTGGCGAGTTTGAAGGTAGCGCGATTATTCCTATAGTTTTGCACCTTAACAGCGATTATGTTGGTGTATCTAAATTTTCGGGTAATGCCGACTCATATATTGACACAAAGTATAAACAAAACAATGCGATTTTTTACAACAAAACTATTAATATTGAACTAAGTAACACATCAATCACAGATGAGGTTGTTAATAATATACGTATCAGTAAATTATACAACAATTCCTTCGCAGATTCTACATCATCATTTAATATTACTTTTTCATCTGAAAAGCTGGCAATCACTATGACCAGCAAAACATCTAGCACTTTTAAATCAGGAAATTATTTAATCAAAATTCCGCTTATTAACGGTCAAGTTATATATAGAGTTATTGAGGTTCAAAATAGAATTTCATATTCTATCACTTATCACACATACGATGGAGTGGCTAGTAACCCTGCCGTATATTCAGACGAACAAAACACATTACATTTAAATAATCCCGTAAAAGATGGTTATACATTTGTTGGCTGGTATTTAGACGAAAGCTTTACTACCGAATTCAATCCAAATAATTTGCCATATACTAATTTAGCATTGTATGCAAAATACGACTTTGCATCCCCTACCTTAAATGACAAATCCAATAATATTTCGGTTACATATTATGACGGGATTAGTGTTACAATCTCAGTTGATGTAAGCCACGCTCTTGTTAATGAATATAATGCATTAACTTATCAATGGTATATGCGTAAAAACTCAACTGATGACTATACAATTGTGGATGGGGCAACCACTAACAGCTTGACATTAAACCGAGTAAACCAATCTGGCCACTACGCCTGTGAAGCTATTATCAATATTTCCGATACATCATTGACTGATGAGCCTTGCACTAGAGTGTTAAGCGCCGGCGAAACTACTGAAATTATAGTTAATATTAAGCCCTACATATACGATATGTCTAAGGCAATTTGGAATTATACACAACCTATTAGTTACGACACATCAACTCATACTGTAGAAGTTGTTAATTTGCCTGATGGAGTTACTGTTGAATACACCGGCAATAGCGGTGCCGAAATCAATACTTATACTGCTCATGCAGATTTAGTATATGATGATATGGATGGTAATGCAATCGCAAATCCTATTCAAGATTTAGTATGGGAAATTAGGCGTGCAAAAATTGTAATTACAATACAAGATATAATCAGTTATGAAGAAATCAGTTTAGATGCGATAAGCGGAATGTATAGTTGCACTATTGACAATGAATATATGCCTGCCAATATAAATACTCTACAAGATAAATTGGACTATTTAGAACTAGTGTATGAATTGCAAGACACTTCGCAAAAATATATAAAAACTATTACAGCCTCTACTATAACGTTTGATATACACGAAATTATTATCAATAATGGTGAATATCGCGTGATTGTCGATGAATTGTCTAATGGTGATATTAAGGCAACCAATTCTAATGGATTTGTAAAAGATTGTGTGCTAACTGTAAATAAAGCTGATATTGACAACAATATCATCAAAACTCTTAAAGAAAAACACTTGTCGATAGTTGATAGTTATAACATCAGTTATTCATATCTTGACAGCGAAGATGTGGTAACAGTATCTATGCCCGTAGCTAAACAAAAATTATTTAATACTTTATCATTATATATGCTAAAAGATGGTAAAGTAACCAAAGTCAACAATGTTGATATAAGTGCCGACGGCATTACATTTAAATCCTCTGAACTTAATGCTACATATATTATTGTTGAGGCTGACAATTCACATACATCAAACGTTCAATATCTAATCTTATTAGGTATTGGTGGCGGATTTATCGTATTGTATTTGTATATCATAATACACAAAAAGCATAAATCTTATTAATACAAATTTTAAAATCACATCTCTATCGATGTGATTTTTTTATACTTGATTTATGAATAAATTTTTAAATTGCTCAAATATTAGTTTAAAGGAGATTTTATGACCAGTCCAGACCATATACTACTGTCAAGATTTTATCAAATCGCTCGCCTTTCTTCAATGGAATTAGAATTTTTTGTACCTAAAATATCTAACAAAAAGTTACAAACAATAATTTCAAATCAAGCGTACAATTACGAATTGCTTGCCAACGAATGTTTTGCCCTTGCCAAAACACATTCGGTTAATTTACCTGACAATCAGTTTTTTAAACGTTGTAACGATATCATCGCGCAAAACTTTAATCATTTACCTTATATTGACTTGTCGGCAATAATTGCTTGTATATCAAACTTTAATATACATTTAATGATTGAGCTATATAATGTTGAAATGGCTGATAGTGAAACAATAAATATTGGCAAACACTTAAAAATCTTACAAGAAGATAATCTTAACATTTTATGTCAAATTCAAATATAATTTAATTTTTTCAAGTTTAAATTATGATTAAAAGGAGAATATATGGAATATAGCGTTAAAGAGTTGGCTAGCAGATATTGCGCCTACTTATCTGAATACAATTTTGAGGTGTATAGTCCTCAAACACAACCTTGTGATATTAATGCATATAATGAGTATAGCTATCAAAAGTTATTACACCATTACGAACAACTATACAGCAACTGTGATAGCACAACGCTAACAGAAGAATTTTTAAAAGGAGATTAGGCACTTGCAGGTAGAGCGTGGCGAATTATATTACGCTGACCTTAGCCCAGTTGTTGGCAGTGAACAAGGTGGGTTAAGACCAGTTTTAATAATTCAAAATGATGTAGGCAACAAATATAGCCCTACAGTCATAATTGCCGCCATAACCAGCCAAATTCAAAAAGCAAAACTTCCAACACATATCGAACTTAGCCATTTGCAATACCCTCTCAGCAAAGATAGCGTTGTACTACTTGAGCAAATTCGCACCCTTGACAAACTTAGACTAAAAGAACGTATTGGGCAATTAGACTACCCTGCTATGCAACGCGTAAATGTAGGATTAATGATCAGCCTAGGAATTCATACTTAAAAACAACACTCTAAAAAATAAAGTGTTGTTTTTTTGTTTATTTACCTATTTTCTTTAAATTAGTCAATATATTGCTATTAAAATAGGGCTGAAGCGGTTTCACTTTTGCGTTTTTGATTAATATGTCCATCAACTTAACATAGCTAATCCCCAGCCCTTCAAACAAATAATAAGCCATTGAGCCTGGTATGGTGTTAATTTCGTTTAAATATATAATATCTTGATCGCTATCATACAAATAATCTATACGCACAACCCCATTTAAGTTTAAGTATTGATAAATCCTCTTGGTATATTCATAAATTATATTTTGTTTTTCTTCGCTTATTTCTGCTGGCAAGATTCTTGTTTTATTAGTATTTATATATTTGTCTTCAAAGCTTAATATATCGCTTTTATTAACTGGCTGTTCTATTTGACTAACTATCAAATTGTCTTCATCGCGCACTATTGCACAGTTATATTCAACCAGAGGTGAAATTTCGCGTTCTATCAAAACTTTGTCATCCAAATGCAACACAACATCAATATTTTCCTTAAGATGTTCTCTATCGCTACGCACTACACCTATGCTTGAGCCTAATCCACATGGTTTGACAATTAAATTATCACCAAGTTTGTCAATATTGATGTCGTTTTTTGTACTATAATTCAAAACTTCATACTCAACTATAGGAATATTTAAATAATTCGCCACCAGCTTTGTAATATGTTTATCCATACATACTGCACTTGCACTAAAACTTGCGCTAGTATTTGCAACATTATTAAAATTTAATACTGCGCTTAAACTTCCGTCTTCACCAATGCCACCGTGACAACAATTAATCACCCTTTCAACTGAGGCTAAAAATTTTAACTTCTTTTTAGCGACTAGATATAGCCCTTTATTGTATAAAGTGACTTTTTTGGCATCTTTGATTAGTGCGTCTTTATCAATATAGTCTGCTGGCGTAGATTTTGTAGTAAGATATAGTTCATTGTCTTTTGAGCAATATATCAAGGTGATGTTATATTTATGCTTTAATGTATTATATGTTTGTAATGCGGTTACTACTGACACATCGTGCTCAACCGATGCTCCGCCAAAAATGATATGTAAATTTTCCATAATACTATATATGCTCAAAATCAAAAAATTACCACACCTTGTCAATTTTTATCTGCCGTTTATGGTAACTTAATATTGTCAATCTATCATATATACAAATATGACTTTTTTATATAAATCCTATGCTGTGGATTATGAATATACATCACTTAGCCATCCTAACACGCTCCTACTGCTTCACGGCTGGGGCGGGAATAAAGATAGCTTTATAAGTGTCAAAAAAGTTCTTCAACATACCTATAATATATTTGCGATATCAATGCCACCATACAATAATAGCACGCTCTCTTTAGATATGTACGATTATATGAACATTGTGTTAAATATTTTAAAGTTATACAATATTAATAGCGTCAGCATAATCTGTCACAGTTTTGGTATGCGAGTGAGCCTTATGCTTGCCACTAAAATAACAATCAACAAAATTGTAATAACTGGTGGCGCTGGCATTAAGTTTAAACCAAACTTTTTTAAGATTTTATCAACTAGATTTAATTCAATATTTTTAAAAAAACATCCCGAATATTTTAAATCTGTTGCATCGGCAGACTACATAAATTTAAATCCAATTGACAAACTGACTTTCAAAAATATTGTCAACAAGGACCTTACAAATTATATACCACTGCTTAAGTGTCCCGCACTTTTGTTTTGGGGAAATCGCGACACGGCTACACCTATTAAGATGATGAAGAAATTTAAATCTTTACATACAAATGCTCAGTGTAAAATCATAAAAGGCGGAACACACTTTTGTTACTTAGAACACACTCAACAATTTATTGAATGTTGTGAAAATTTTTTAAACAACTAAAAGGAGAATTTATGTTTATCGTTTGCTGTCTAGCTGTGCAAATACTATACTTTGTTGTATGCTGTCATTACTTTCAATGGAAAGGTTATTATAAAAAAAGAT
>JAZUAB010000107.1:0-2962 GCA_045637745.1 Candidatus Onthoplasma sp.
ACGTAAAATCAAAAAAATATTCACGATTAAAGAATATTTAAATAAAGAAATAAGGCATAACTTATAAAAATGTTGATTAGAATGCTTAAAAAAGACAATATACCACTGAAACATAAACCAAGTTCTACATAGAACAAAAAAATAAAAAAGCGTCTCTAGATATTTGCGCTACAACAAGACATATGCTGGCGCCCTGCAATTAATGGCGCATAAATATAAATAAATAATTGTTAAAACGCTAATAATAAAATGCTTGACTTGTTGATGATAAATAAGTTATAATAAATATATGAAAAAAGCATTTAAATTATTTTTTATCTATTTAGGGGTGTTGATTTTGGCTTTGGTAGCCACAAGCGTTTTTTGCGGGGCGTTTTTATTCTTTTATCGTGACGGAAATATTTTTGGGATTAAATATATAAGTACTAATCAAATTATACAGGCAACTGAAACTGAAGATATGTCAGATTTATCTAAAATAAAAATATGTGGAAAAGATTTTCCAATAAATATCTCTGTTAATTCAAGTGTAACCACACTGAAAGGCGCTATGTATAACAAGGTGTTTGGGTATACCTATAAAAACAAGGCGCAAGCGAATTTTACATTAGAATATGACAGTGCAACTAAAACTGCAACATTTAATGTAAAAGAGCCTGGCGGTTGGATAAGTAAAAAATCTGCATATATTCAAATAGCCATACCTACTAATTTGGCGTCGCAGGGATTTGATTTAGATGTTTCAAGTTCTAAGGGCGACATTAATATTGAAGAAGATGAATTTGATCTTAATATTAAAAATATTATATTTAACTCTTCCAAAGGAGATGTTACCGTTAAAGATGCAAACATTGTTAATAGTTTAACCGCATCAATTGGAAAGGGTAGTTTAATAATTGACAACACGTGTACATCAAGCAATAATATCGATGCAAAACTAAGTGTAGGAAGCGGTAGAATAGATTTAAGCAAAATTGATTTAGACAAATTTGGATTTGGTACTGTTGAAATAGAGAAAATTGGTCACGGCGAAATAGGTATAAAGAAGTGCCTAGAACTTATCACTAATGGAAATATTGAGAGTGGTGGTAAGATTTATGTAAACGAGGTAGCATTTGTTGATTTTGCCAGCAAGGACACGGATATTATTATAGGGTCTATAACCAAGATTGATACATCTAGAATTAATCTTTCAGGAATGGGAGATGTCCAAATAAATAACGCAAATTGTCAATTGGACATTGAAACGCACAATGGAGATATTGTAGTGAAGACATGTTCTCAATCTATGATTTTAAAAGCAATCCAAGGAGATATTTCAGTGAGCAATGCTTTGAGATTTGTGTCGGCGGACTCTGTTTATGGCAAAATAAAAATTAGCTTTAGTGAAAGTGCTAATGGTTATGACGAGGTTAACCAGCATAGAGCAGTTCAAGCAACAACTAAGAATGGTAGTATAGATGTTGTTGGTTTAGAAAAAGGAGTTATAACCGCAACCGATAAAGGCAGGATTAATTTAAGATACAATAAGGTTGTTGGCGACAATGTTGTTAACGCAAAATCGGGCTCGGTTTATATTGTTGTTCCGTATCCAGAAACAGAAAGTTCAAACGAATATGCATTTAATTTGAAGGTTGAAACAGAAATCAGTTCAGATATTAAAGTTGGGGTTGCTGGATCTATAGGAAAAGTTGATAGCACTGAAAGTGGAGTCTTTGAATATATAAATATTTACAATTCTTTACCTTCAACAGAAAATAATTTGCAAGTAAAATCCACAACTGGAATCATTAAAATAAGAAGTCAAGATTTGGCACAGTTTTAATTTAATCAAAATAAAAATAATAAACATAAAAAAATCACACAAAATACTATAAATAAGCAATGTGTGATTTTTTATTAAATTTTAATTAAGTTTTTAAAATTCTTTTTTATTATCGCGAGCAAATAATTGAGTTAAAATATTTTCAGGATCTGCATTGCGATTGATAATATTGTAAATTGCTTGAGTTATAGGAAGTTCCACATTTAATTCCTTGCCCATTTTTAACATCGCGCTAGCTGTGGCTACGCCCTCAGCCAATTTACTAAAAGGTTCGCCTTTGACAAACATTTCGCCAAATCTGCGATTATTACTATGAGGGGAAAACAATGTTGCTTCATAATCGCCTAAATGGCAAAGCCCATATGCTGACATTGGATTTCCTCCCTTTGCTTTGATAAGTCTAGACACCTCATAAGCACCTCGAGCCATTAAAGCACCTTTTAGTACAGAGTAACCTAAACCGTCTAACATTCCAGCTCCAACGCCCATAACGTTTTTAGCACCGGCACCAATCTCACTACCAATAATATCGTTGCCTATATAAAATCTAATAAGTGTGCTTGAAAAATTATGTACTAAGTATTCAGTTAGCTGAGGATTATAACTATCAATTATCATACAATTTGGAACTTTGCGGGTAAATTCTTGTATATGCCCGGGACCAACCCAGACTGCAATTTTGTCTTTATCAATTCCAGACTCAATTAAGACTTCGCTTAATCTTTTGCCAGTACTGTCTTCAATTCCCTTCATACACAATACAAATGTCTTGTTTTTATAGTTAGGGATTTGGTTTACTTTGCTCATCAAATCTCTAACACCTTGAGCACTTATTGAAATGATGATTATATCGCTATGATTTAAAGCTTTGCTCAAATCGTGTGTCAACTCAATTGAAGTTGGGAATTCCACATATTCATTTTTGCGGGTCCTGATCAAATTGTCTAACAGCGGATCGTTTTCGCGCCCCCAAACCATAACGTTATTGTGCTTGATGCTGTCCATATACCAGGCGATAAAAGAACCCCACCTGCCACATCCTAATAATGTAATATTCATAAAAAATTCTCCTTAATTATTATAATAATTTGTTTTAACGTTATTGTCAAATAAAAAATCAATAAAAATAAAAAAAAA
>JAZUAB010000108.1:0-5805 GCA_045637745.1 Candidatus Onthoplasma sp.
GGTTGGGTGATATCGCTAAAATATTTGATATATTTAAGCCTAAAGAAAAGGCTAAAAAGGTGGAAAAAGAAGCTGAAGAAATTAGCTCTAAGTTTGATGATATGATAATAATTGAAGATTAAAAAAACTTCTTATTTCAAGAAGTTTTTTAATTTTAACAATAATCTAATATATGTTTTATGCCTTTTTTGGTGCTTGGCTTGAATAATACAATCTTTTTGCCAATTTGGGTAATTACATCAGCGCCAGTTTTTGTAGCAAGTTCGGCTAATGCATCATTATCTAACTTGTCCATACTAGGATTTAAAGAGATTTTAATCAATTCGTGGTTGAATAATTCCTCCTTAATTTTGTTATATACATCGGTATCAAAGCCCTCTTTACCAACCCATACAGTAGGCTTGATGGTTGATGCAATGCTACGTAGTTGAATTCTTTCTTGTTTTGTTATCATATTTTCTCCTTTTGTTGCAACTGCTATAAATGAATGTTTATATTTAAGCAGTGTGCTGTATTTTGTTAAATTTTATATAAATTAGTCTACTAATTCAAATTCAAGGTTGCCCATACATATTGTGTCGCCTTCAACGGCGCCAGCTTCACGAAGTTTGGCTATAACGCCATCCTTTTCAAGACGATATTGGAAGTAGCCGTTAGATGCAGTGTCGGTAAATACAATTCCGCGTTGCAAGTTTTGAATATAACCACCACTAACGCGGTAAGTGTGTTCATCTTCCTTTTCAATATTAAGCGATGTTATATCTTCAACGTGTAATTCGCTTAATTCGGTAGGGATGGGGTCTGGTTTAGGCAATGTTTGCAACCTGTTGTATATAGTTTTTATTAGCGTATCTACTTGCGAATGAGTGATTGAACTGATGCCTATAACTTCACCGTCGAAACTAGTATCTTTTCTAAATTCTGCAATTCGTGCATCTAAATCATCAATCAAGTCGGCTTTGGTAAATACAACTATTTGAGGTAGTGTGCTAAGGTGAGTATTATATAATTTAAGCTCTTGATTAATCATTTTGAAGTCTTCACTAGGGACATTTCCATAATAGCCTGACGCGTCTATTACGTGGACTAGCAATCTAGTACGTTCGATATGTGCAAGGAATTCGTGACCAAGCCCAGCACCAGCAGATGCGCCCTCAATCAATCCTGGAATATCGGCAACAACAAATGCATTGTCGTAATATTTAACAACCCCAAGATTTGGGTGAAGTGTGGTAAAGTTGTAATCTGCAATCTTAGGTCTAGCATTACTAATAACTGATAGCAAAGTGCTTTTGCCAACGTTTGGTTTACCTACTAGCGCCACATCGGCAATAGTTTTTAATTCAAGCATTACATCATACTTTTTGGTTTCTTCGCCTAGTTGTGAAAAGTGAGGGGCTTGACGTGTAGGGGATTTGAAGAAAGCGTTACCCTTACCACCTCGACCGCCTTTTAGGCATATATATTCGTAGCCGTCTTCATACATATCGGCTAATACTTTGCCAGACTCGGCATCTTTAATGATTGTGCCACAAGGTACGGTGATATACAAATCTTCGCCTTTTTTGCCATAGCAAAATTTACCACTACCATTTTCGCCGTTTTTGGCAAAGAATTTCTTTTCATACATAAAATTATTTAGGGTGTTTACCTTGTCGCTTGCAACGAAGATTATGCTTCCGCCATTACCGCCGTCACCACCATCTGGCCCGCCGTTTGCTACGTATTTTTCGCGATGGAAACTAACAACGCCGTCGCCGCCGTTACCTGCCTTGATTGATATTTTTGCTTTGTCTAAATACATATTATTTCCTTTTACATATATTTTTTAGCTTACATAACTCGCATTTTGGATTTTGAGATTTGCAATGATATCTGCCAAACCATACTGCTTGAATGTGAAATTTAGCTTGACTATCTAGTGGGACTAGTTTTAATAAATCTTGCTCGCACTTTTCCGGTGTGGAATTTAAAGATGTTAAACCTAAACGCTTGCTAATACGATGAACGTGGGTATCTACCGCTATTGCAGGATTGTTAAATGCTTCAGCCAGGACGACGTTGGCAGTTTTACGGCCAACACCAGATAATTTGCATAATTGTTGCATATTGTTGGGAACTGCGCCATTATGTTTTTCAATTATATCTTTGGTGGCGGACATTATTGACTTAGATTTATTGTTGTAAAATCCGCAACTATGAATAATTTGTTTTAACCTGTCTTCACCAAGTTCTAGCATTTTATCTGGAGTTGGTGCTACTTTAAATAATTGTTCTGTAACCATATTTACGCGTTTATCAGTACATTGAGCCGATAATATTACAGCAACCAGCAATTGATATGGTGAAGAATAATGAAGCTCGCATTTGGCATCAGGAAATTCCGAGTTGAAAAAATCTAAAATTTGAGTTATTTTATTGTTTTTCATAATAATATTTTAGCAAATAATATCAGTATAGTCAAGATATAATTTATTATTTGTAGTCGGCAAGTTTATAATACTTAATAAATTTTATTTGGAATTTCACGGCCATTAACAATATTTATTTCATATATTCCTACAAAAGTTGCAAATTTATGTGAAGATATTATTTTAATTGCTGTGTTAATATATGAACCAGAAATTTTAATTGATATTCCACAAGCGCGTGAAACGCTGCGTGGAGTGTTGATGATTGAACAAAAGCCTATATGTTGCTTGATTAGGCTATAAAAGGTCATACTGTCATTACGCGAACTAAATACAACTACAGTATATTTCATAAATAGTCTCCTTATATCACTATATTTTTTTATTTTTCATATTGTGATATATGATATATTTAGATAATGGAGCAACAACATATTTTAAACCCGCTCAAGTAAAACAAGCGGTTAATCAAGCGATGAATTTATATACTGCCAATGCAGGTAGAGGAGCACATAAATTGGCTCAAGCAAGTGCTGAAAAAATTTTTAATACACGACAAAAGGTGTTACAATTTTTTAACGCCACCAATCATCAATGCGTGTTTACATCTGGGTGTACGTCTGCGCTTAACTTGGCAATTAGGGGCAGTGTGCGTCAAGGAGGACACATTATAACCACATACTTAGAACATAATTCTGTTTTGCGTACGCTTGAATATTTAAAAGGGCTTGGTCAAATTGAGTATAGTATTCTATATTCTTTTGACGATGAAAGAATCAAAAAAGAAATTAGGCCTAATACGTATATGATAATTACTACTCAAGTAAGCAATGTGACCGGGGAAATGTTGGATATACACAATATTAATAAGTTATGCAAGCAATATGGATTGTTGCATTTGGTTGACACTGCACAAGGAGCAGGGCATATATTTGACGATTTAAGTGATATTGATATGATTGCCTTTGCTGGACATAAGGGGTTGTACGGTCTTGGTGGTGTTGGAGGGCTACTGGTAAAAGACGGAACAGAATTAAATCCTATTATTTTTGGCGGAACTGGAACGGCTAGTGAAAGCCTAATTCAACCTAATAATATACCAGATGGCTTAGAGGCTGGCACTTTGGCAAATATTCCAATAATAAGTTTGGGAGCTGGAGTGGACTATGTGTCAAAATATAAAAATTATATAGTAGCAAAAGAAGAAAAATTAAACCAAGCGATGACAACTATGCTAGAAGGTTTGAATTTTATAACAAAATATTATGCTAAAAATTCGGCTGGAGTATATAGTTTTAATGTTTTAGATTATGACAGTAGTTTTGTGAGTGATTATTTGAACGAAAAATTCAATATATGCACTAGGGCAGGACTTCATTGTGCTCCACTGGTGCATAAACACAATAATACAGAGCAACGAGGTGCGGTAAGAGCGTCAATATCTAGCGATAACACACTAGATGACATCTATATATTAGAAAAGGCGTTAAAATCATTATATTACACCCAATAATTGATAAAGTAAGGGTTATTTGAACAGGTTGGTATTAATTTTTTGATTTGGCTTAATACGACAAACAAGGCTTAATATTATTAGTATTGAACTAAATACTAGATAGTATATTTTGTATGGTACCAATATGCTGGAAATTAAAAGTATAACACCGCTAATAAAATAACCCTTGCTTTTTTCACGCGATACACTACGTTTTAGTATTTGCTTAAATGTTGATTTGGATTGATTTAATACTATATTATCGGTAGATATATTAATATTATTTTTATTAAATATTTCGTATAATTGTTCAAGATTAATCAACTCCACGCTAACATTGCTAAATGAAGTGGAAATCTCTTTGGCCTGCTTGCTATAACTAGAGCAAAATACAACGATATTATTGCAATTGGTTGTTTTTAATATCTCTAAAATATTGTTTTCATTTAATTCGCCTGAATAATATAACACAAAAGTATTTATTAAGTCGTTTTTAACGAATGTGATTGTGTTTTTGCGTATTTTGGGGTTATATTCGGCTGGTATTAATTGTTTAATTATTTGTGCTAATCTTAATGTGGGCATAGTTTGTATTGCCAACTTAAACTTAATTAAGTTGCTGTTGTTTGTTAAAATTAGTTGTTGGGCGTTATATTTCCTAGATTTAAATACACGAACTACAATCATTAATGTAAAAGTCAATAACACGCTAACAAATAGTGATAAAAATAGGCTTTTTACAAAAAATTGAACCCATGCAAACATTAATATAAATGTGCATATGGTGATAAAAACTAAATCTACAATATTTACAAACTTAAATTTTGACATAACTATATTATTGACATTAAATACTATTTCAAACTTATAAACTGAAAATATATTAAAGTAATTAGACGTTATGGTTAAGTAAAACTATTGACAATTTATGCTAATTAAATTACAATATAAATATGGAAAAATTTATAGTTAATAGCATTGAACAAACTGAAAAATTGGCAACAGAATTTGCAAAAACTCTGCAGAATGGTGATGTTGTATTGTTAAATGGAGATTTGGGTGCAGGTAAAACCACTTTTACTCAATTTGTGTTTAAGGCTCTAGGCGTAAGAGGTGTGGTTAATAGCCCAACATTTGCGGTGTTAAAAACATATCAAGGCGATGGAGTTACGCTTAATCATTTTGATACATATCGTATTAACACAGCGGAGGCGATTGAATGTGGATTTGATGAAGTGTTGTCCAATCGTGAGAGTATCACATTTATCGAATGGTCACAAAATATTGCCGAACTTTTGCCTGAAAATTGCATTAAAATTAATATTACGCTGATTAATAGTGCAAGGCAATTTGAAATAGAACGTCAAATTTATTAAAAGGAATGATATGAATTATTTATTAATAAACACTGCAAATGATGAATTGGTGCTGATTGTATATAAAAACGGTCAAATTTTTGCTTGTAATGAAAAGGGAGCTAAGAAACATAATGAGATATTGTTGCCTAAATTGCAAGAATTGCTTGATAATGCTGGCTTAACTCTAAACGAAATTGATGAATATGGAGTTGTGATTGGTCCTGGTTCTTTTACCGGTGTGAGAGTTGGTGTGGCTACAGTTAAGGCGTTTAAAGATGTGTTTAATAAGCCTGTAAGAGCAATAAACAACTTGGATTTATTGTATGAAGTGGCAAAAGCAAATAGTTGTACACCTAAAACGGTTGCTATTGAAGGCAGTTTGAATAGTTATTTTGTAGGCACGGTACAAAATGACAAACTAAATATATATCAACGCAATCTATCTAAACAAGAATTGATTGATGTTGCGCAAGGAGATAAAGTTTATATGTACACCAACACTCACAGCTATGATAATGGCGTATGTGTAGAATTTGATAAT
>JAZUAB010000109.1:0-1153 GCA_045637745.1 Candidatus Onthoplasma sp.
TATTTTTTTAGGCAATTTCATTAAATCATCATAGTCTATTTTGAACATAATTGCCTTTCTATTTGAAATTTTTTCTTTGAATTTTATTAAAAGCCATCCCGGAGCAACATCTAATCCATAAATTAATAAATAATTAATAAAATTTTTCTTATGATAAGATGTGTATTTTATATTGCTATATAAAATTGTTACATCTTCTTTTTTATTTTTCACTATTATTTCACTTTCAGTAAAAATGACTTTTTTCAATTCCAAGATAGTCTTTTTAATCATATAATTAACCTCACCAAATTTGATTAATTCCATAACCAATTAATTGTTTTAAACCAAATTGTGCTCCCGCATATAATCCAGTAAATGCCAATTTAGCAATAGTATTATTAACACCAGCAAATATTAAATTAGTATAAGCAGCATTGTAATTTGCAGCAGCTTGTCCTACCATTCTAGCAATATTTGTACCACTAAATGGCATATTTGCTAAATTTTTAACATTACTCAATGGTTTCCATGCATTATCAAGACTTGATTGTGCTTTGCTTAAACCTGAAACGCTGTTAGCAAGACTTTTAGCAGAATATGCATATTTAATTCCTCCGAAAACACCACCAGCAATAGCTCCAGAAATTGCGCCACTTACAGTAGACTTAATAACAGCATTCCAATCGGTATCTTGGAACCCTTTTTCAATCACCTGAGAACCATAACTAACACCAAACCCTGCTACGGCTCCTCCTACAGCGCCAATAATAGCGCCGCCAGCAATATTAGCTGCTAAAGTGCCGCCTAAAGCCCCAATTAATGCAGGAGCGGCAAAAATCGATAAAGCAATTGATCCACCTATAGCCACGACTGCAATTAATCCACCAAGTGTCCATTGTAACCATTCAGGCATATGCCCACTTGGATCGGCATACATAATCGGGCTATTCATGCAGTAGCAATATAAATTCAATCCATTTACTGATTCAGGATCAAGATAATCTACAGAATCTGGGCTGATGAACCTACAAAGTTCAGGTGAATAATATCTAGAGTTGCAATAGAAAAGCTGAGTTTCCTCATCATAATAATAACCCTTATATAACATTGGATTATTATTAGCTATTATTAAACTTTTATAAATTGTTGGAGAATTAATTAAGTTACCCCA
>JAZUAB010000110.1:0-23984 GCA_045637745.1 Candidatus Onthoplasma sp.
ATCACAACCTTCCTGCCAACCGCCACCATTACAGTAGGCTTGTCATTGACAAGTTCACGATGAAAGCCCTGACCTTTTAGTTTAAGCGATACACAATACACCATTTCGCCCTTTTTATCACTTTTTGCAACGTCAATATAGTTGTCGTATACCAAATTTGTTACAATCTTCTCAACTTCAGGCGGATACATAATATATCTATCGCTGGCAAAAGTAATAATCTCACGCGGATTAATCAAACAACTATTTTTACCCGTACACCTTTGATACAGATATTCCATTATATACCTTTCTTTTCTTGTTAACATAACCTATCCTAAAAAATAATAAAACAAAAAGTTGGCTACAAAACTACCCACACTACAGCCCAACACGCACAATACAATCCAGCCATAAGGTAAATGTTGCTTTTTGACCTTTACTTTAACAGTTTCCTGTTCCAAATAAATGCGTGCTTTTGGCAATAGAGAATAACAAAATGTAGCATCCTCCTCAAACTTAAGAACAATGTACTCTTGTTTGCACAAATATTCAATAATTTGCTTAACGCTATCTGTGTCATATTGACTTTTAGATGCTAGCGAACTTAAGATTTCTTCCACCGTCACGACCTTATAAGCACAATCTTCACCCAGTTTGCCAAGCACCTTTAACACTGACGTAGTTTTTTTGTCCAGCATTTTACACTCCTATTATATCATTAATATATATTTTTTGCAAAAGAATAAAGAATATTTATTAATATTATTTTTAATAAGTCGTATTTTGCTGAAATTTGTAAATTTTATTATTTTACGCTATTTAATACGTTTTCAATAAATTTAAATGCCTTAATATAGGGCTCATCTGTGGTCAAATCTACACCAATATCTTGCAAAAGTTCTACTGGAGATTTTGTACATCCGCCTTTTAAGAAATTAATATACTGCTTATAATACTCTTTATCTTCCAACAATTTTTGCACGATGCACAATGCACTTACATATCCTGTTGCATATTTGTATACATAGAAAGCGTTATAAAAATGTGGAATTCTGCTCCATTCATATTTTAGTTCTTCTGGAAGACGTATACTGTCGCCATAATATTTTTTGTTAAGTTCGTAATACTTGTTATTATAATCTTCATATGTTAAAGGCTTGCCATTCTCTAATTGTGTGTGTGAAAAGTCTTCAAATTCACTAAATAGTGTTTGTCTAAAAATTGTGCTACGAACGCTATCTAGCAATTCAAAAGCAAGGGCAATTTTTTGTTGATTATCAGCATTTTTACTAACGTGTAAATTTAATAAAATTTCATTAACCGTACTTGCAACCTCTGCCACAAATATTACATAATTTGATAATTGTACTGGCTGGTTTCTATCAGACAATTCAGTATGCATTGCATGACCAATTTCGTGAGATAAAGTGCTAACGCTATTATAATCTTCAACAAAGTTCATTAGTACCAAACTTGGACAGCCATATACACCACTGCTATATGCGCCAGTAACCTTGTTTTCATTAGGCAAGTAATCGATAATATTTTGATTAAATTTCTCTTCCAAAATCGATTGATACTCTTCGCCCAACAATTTCGTTGATTGCTTGACAAGTTCAACAGCATCTTCCACAGTATAATGCTTTTTATCTCCAATTGTAAGCATTATATCGAAATACGCCATATCATCAATATTTAAATGTTTGGCTTTGGTTCGCAAAATATCTTGCAAAACCGGGATTTTATCATTAATATTTTTAATCAATGTATTATATACTTGTTCTTCAACATCTTCATAAAACATTGCCTTCTGCCTAGTAGAATCAAAATGTGTAAGATTATTGTCAAAGATATCATATTGAATATCATTGGTATATAAACAAGCTATTGTGCGAACTTTTCCACCATAGCCGTTCATAATAGACTTAAATGCACCTTCGCGAATTTTTCTATCTTTATTGTCTAATAATTTTCCATAATCTGCTTCATATACTTCGTGAGCGTTGCCACTGCTATCAGTTATACTATCAAACTTGATTTCGCCATTGGTAAGTGTGTCAAACACTTCACTATCGTTACCTAAACACAAACTCATTTTGCTTAATAATTGACTATCTTGTTCGCTAACCTTATGCGGTTTATTTCGAAGTATTCGCTTGAAAAATCTTCTATACATCCACAACTTTTCATCATCAATCAACTCCGTTAAATATTCATCTGGCAACTCACTTAACTGTGGTGAAATATATGCACTAGCTTCACTGCAATCCTTTGAAATAAATTCCAATTGTTGAGTGTAATTAAGATATTTAGTATTGCTTGTATCAGTATTTAATGTGTGTGAAATATATGAGCCCGTACGATAAAATATATCACTATATTTTTCATCAAACTCTAAGTACGATAATAGTGATACTTTATCTCCTAATTTACCATAAAACTCCCTATATTTATTAGCATTCTGCTTTAAATAGTCCAAATTTTGTTTTAGTTCTTCTTCATCTTTTATATAACAAGATAAATCCCACTTATATTTGGCTTCAATTTCATTTCGTTTTTTCATACATTCTCCCTAAAATTAGTATATACTTAATTACCATTTTAGTCAAATGTAAAATATAATTATAATGCAATATTTTTGTCGATTTTGATACGTTAAATCAAATACAGTATAAAAAACACGACTATTTAAAATAGTCGTTTTATGTATTAATTTGCTTTACTTTTCTTTTTGCCAATCTTTTGAGTTTTAGCAATCAAATCCCTTGCCAATTCTTGCTTGGTGTTGTATTCTTCCTTAGTAACAACACCGCTTTCAAGCAAATAATCACCATAGTAATACGCTTGTTTAGTTTTGTCTTGTTCAACAATATCAGCCTTTTTAAATACTTTTAACACTGTCTTGAATAAAATCTTTATATCTAACCACAAACTGCAATGCTCAACATAATATTTGTCATATTCAAACACTTCTTCCCAGGTTATATTATTACGACCATTAACTTGCGCTAATCCAGTAAGACCTGGACGCACCAAACTTCTAGTATTTTGCTCTTCACTATAAAACACCATATCTTTAACAAGTTTTGGACGTGGTCCAACAATACTCATATCGCCTTTAAATATATTCCACAATTGAGGCAATTCATCAAGGCTAGTTTTACGCAACATATTACCAAACTTTGTCATACGTTCACGGTCTGGTAGCAAATCACCATTTTCATCTCTAGTGTTTAGCATTGAACGATATTTATATAATGTAAATATTTTATTGTTCTTACCTGGACGATAATTTTTAAATATAATGCCCTTTCCCATTTTGATACGACAAACTATAGATGTAATCAAAAATACTGGACTAAGTATTATAAGCGCCAATCCTGATAACAGCATATCAAAAAAACGTTTAAAAAACATTGTATATAGTGTACGCCTTACTTTAGGCAAATTTTTCTTTTCTTCCATAAATCCCCTCCACTTTTCGACATTTTCAGTCACCAATTATCATAACACACATTAATACATAAATCAAGTAAAAAATCAAAAATCTATATTTCTACGACACTATATTTAACATAAAAAAATCTTTATGGATTTCCATAAAGATTTTTTAATTTATTATTTGTCTGCTTTTACAGATTTTCTTTTTGACTTATTTCTCTTTCCAGCCAAAGCGAAGAATAAGATTACGCCACCAAGAATTACTACAGATACAACAATTAATACAATACCAACAACATTGTCTTTAATGCTCTTAGGCTCTGTCTTGTTAGATACCTTAAATGTGATTTCAGCATCATCAGAGTTTCCATTAGTATCTTTAACTGTTAACTTCAAAGTATATTTACCAACACCCTTGATAGTCCAGTTGTTAGTGCTATCTTTAGAGCAATTGTCGCCAGTTAATGTAAATGTATAACTATCTGCCACTAGATCAACGATATTCTTATCAGCATCAACGTCTTTCAAAGTAACCTTAATATCATAACCAAACAACTTGGTTTCACCAGCTGTTGCTGTAACTGTTAAGATATACTTTCCTGCTTGCTTTTCTTCGTCTATTTCTTCTTGTTTGAATGATTCAACCTGGAATTTGATATCTGTTCCATCATATTTGATGTTTGAATCTTGAAGTTTGTTGTTATTTATTATAACCGTAGGAGCATAATAATCACCACAAGTTACATTAAATGTCTTAGTGCTTGAATTATATTCAGTAGTTGCTGTATAAGTTACTTTATACACACCATCATTTTCAGCTGTGAAATAGTAATTATTAAAGCTTGTTTCGTCAAATACTACTTCAACTTCAGTTTCTTTATCATCTTTATCGATAAATACAACTGTTGGAACAGCGTTTATTTCAACACCATTTTCAACCGCTGAAATAACTGGCAATTCAATCTTTTCACCTTCTTCAGCAGTACGATCTGTCAACAATTCAGTGATACTGTCTTCCCACTTTAATTCAGGTGTTTTAACAGTAACAGTAACTGTAACACTAGGTTCAACATCTAATTCTTGACCGTTTAGTGTATATTTTGCACTAATAGTAGCAACATATGTGCCAGCCTTGTCAAACTTAAAGCTATTTGGTTGAGAACCTAAACCGCTTGGCTTATTTTCACCCCAAGTAATTGTTGGTTTAAAGTTTGTGTATGTGCCGTTACCAGCCAAATTAATATTAAACACAACCTCTTCACCTACAAGCTTAGAAATGTTTGATCCATTTTCAACTTCTAGATATGCTTTTTCAGTTTTAGCAACTTCGAATGTTGAGATATAACTTGCACTATTACCAGCATCATCTGTAGCAGTATATACTACATAATATCTACCAGCATATGTTGTTGTAAGTGATGCATCTTCAATACCCCATAAGTTTTCAGCAGTATCAGCAATAAATTTTTGAATTGTAATACCAACTGTTTGATCAGGAGTATCAACATAACATCTTACTTCAACTTCCAAATTCTTATCAGTTAAATCTTGGAACGATACCTTAGGCAAATCAACTGTAACATTTTGGTTATATGTTGTGCCTGTAGTATAGTCTGTTGCGTTTACAATGTAAGGCAAATCATCTTCATCAGTATTATTAATAGCAACTTCTTGAGCTTTGATTAGGAATTGTCCTTGATCATTGATTGCTACTGCAAATACTGTAACTTTGTCTTGCTTATCTGCATTCAATGCATCAAATTGAGTTTTATCAAGTTTAAGAGCAGTGGTTCCACCATTAGCATTTAATTCAGTTAAATGTGTGCCTGCAAACCCAGCAATAAATCCATCAAAACCATAACCATACTTTTCGTTGTATTTATCAGTATTTTCAGGATTACCTTCATACAGACCATATACACTTTCAATATGACTAGTGAAAGCAAAAACAAAAACAGACATATCAGGACAATAGTAATATGTTTTTGTCTCAACACGTTCGTCAGCAACAAGTTTACTATCAGTAGGTTCTTCCTTAGCTGTTGCACTTGTAAAGCTTAGTTCTGCATTAGGATCAATAGCACTGTTGATTGTAGGGAAGTTAACAATCATATTCTTATCAACGTTGTAAGACAATGTTGCAGTATCAGCAATCTTAATTGTGTATACTGTTGCATATGCATAACTATCACCTTCACCCTTAGCAGCATATTTTACCTTAAATGTGCAATTAGCATATTTTTCTTTAATTTGTTCAGCTGTGCCAGGGAATCTGAATTGAACAGCCTTGTTATATTGAATATTGTCTGCATCATATTCACCCGGATTATCAATATAGTATTGGTTACCATGTTCAGCATCATTGCTGTCAAGATCAAAGTATACACTAGAATCTGTAGACAATTCAATTGTACGGCTAAATTTTAAATCTTCATAGCCTGTTACATAGTCCTCAGCGTAAATTGCTGGCAATGTAAATCCAGAATAACCAACTTCGCAAGGAATTAAATAACTAACATCAGTTGTAACTGTACCATCAGTAACATCTTGAGTTGTGTAATCCTTAGCATAATCAACTTCGTATGGAGCGCGATTATTAACTGTGATTGAATAACCTGCACTTGTGGCCTTGTTACCATACACATCTTCTACTTCATAATAAATTGTGTATGTGCCAGAATTTTCAAACTTATAGTTAAATTGATTTGGTTGTAATCTTGCAATTGTTTCACTACCTTTCTTAACAATGATAGTAGAGTTAACTTCTACACTTGTTTTGTTGTGAGTTTTGTCTGTAACGTTTGGTGTAGGGAAAGTAGTTGTAGCACCAACTTGAACATTTGTAATGCTGTTGTGTGATACTTCCAACTTTGCTTCACTATCATAATTGCGATCAACTTTTACAGTATAAGTACGATTAGCAAAAGCGCTAACTTTAGACTTATAAGTAATAATAAATGTAGCAGATTCTTCACCCTCATCTAATACTGGAGTAAAGTATAACTTGTTAGTGTCAGCATCTGCGCGAGTAAGTGTTGTAGTAACGTTAGCACCACCCTTAGTAACCACAATGTTAGTATTGCGGTCAGCAGAAGTGTAAACCTTGTTATCAGCATCATTTAAAGAGTTGATGATTGTAGGCAATGGCAACTCAAATTCTGTACCAACATTTGTAATGCTTGGGACAATATTTTTAACTTCGTTGTCCTTGTTAAATTGCCAACTATAAGCAACACCCTTAACTTGAACCATTTGAGCATTAGAATAATAAGCTTTTTCAGTTTCGCCTTCACCTACAACAGCCTTGTGTTGAACTGTATAAGTGCCTTTACCGATAAACTTAGGTTGAATAAACTCTACATCGTCAGCAACTGTGTCGCCATTGGCTTCTGTAGTTTTATCAACCCATTTGGTAAAGTATTGAAGATCGCCAGTACCTTCAGTCCAGTTATAAGTGTAAGATTTACCACTACGATCCTTTACAACTGTGTAAACTTTAGCACCGCTAGCGTGCTTAACATCAGGTCTTGGAATATACATATTCTCGCCTGCTTCAACTGTGCTGTCCATCTTGCCTGTAGATATTGAAATTGAGTTTGTAGGCAAAGAATCAGCTTCTGTAGCCGCATCAACAAAAGTAATTGCAGGGTTAAAGATTGCCATACAAGTAATTAGTGCAAATGCTAGCATAAAGTAAATAAATTTAGAAATCTTTTTCATTGTTGTCTCCCATATTTTGTTTAACAATGCTATTGTAATTAATATTTGATATTTTGTCAACGATTTTTCGACAAATTGGACAAATTAAATTAATCTTTTTGGCGATTGTTTACAATTTTAGTTTGTTTCGTGATTAAAAATATTATTAGCCGAATAAAAGCTAGTTTTGTCGAAAGGTATTTAATTCAACTTGTTTAGTATTTTTTGATAATTTTCAGGCAAATCTGCCTCGAATGTCAACTTTTTAAGCGTGGTTGGATGCACAAAACTGATTTTGTAGGCAAATAATAGTTGTCCGCAAGTTTTAACACCTTTGTCCACACCACCATATAGTTCATCGCCTACAATTGCGTGATTTAAACTCTTAAGATGCGCACGTATTTGATGTGTTCTACCAGTTTTCAACACACACCTAAGCAATGTATAATTAGTATAACTCTTATGTATATAGAAATCCGTATAACTATATTTGCCATTTTCAGCATCAACTAATGCCATTTGCTTACGATTTTTAGGATTGCGCCCAATATAGCCCTCAACTGAAAAGTCTTGCTTGATTCTGCCTTTCACTAAAGCAAAATATTCTCGATTTAATGTTTTGTCCTTTAACTGCTCTTGCAAGAACTTGTGCGACTTATCATTTTTAGCCACCAACATAAGCCCAGCCGTATCTTTATCTAATCTATGCACAATCCCAGGCCGTAGCACTCCATTGATAGTGCTCAAGTCCTTAATGTGATACATTAGCGCATTTACCAATGTTCCACTTTTGGTTGTAGAGCAAGGATGTACTACCAATCCCGCTTGCTTATTAATTACCAACAAGTCTGCATCTTCGTATACTATATTAATAGGTATATCTTCAGGATCCGCCGACACCACTTCAGTTGGAGGGAAATCGATATTAATCACATCGCCTACTCTTAATTTATACCCCGCCTTGACAATCTTCCCGTTAACAGCAATACACTCGTCTTCAATAAGTGTTTTAATATATGACCTGGTGTGATTTTGCAATTGTTCGCTTAAATACACATCTAGTCTTTTATCTGCAATATTACTTATTAGTTCCATCTTTGCCCACCTTTGATAAAAATATAAAATGTATACATATCAAAATTGCCCCTATCACTATACAACAGTCTGCAAAGTTAAATATTGGAAAACTGTGCCAAAAATCAAACATTATAAAGTCGCGTACATAGCCTAGTGCAATACGGTCCACGAAATTGCCTATTGCCCCAGATATTATAAGCCCAAATCCAAGGGTATAAGTTTTGCCGTTTATTTTTAGCGAAATATCTATTAGCATCAGCATCAGAACTATAACTACGCTTGTCACAATTAAAAAAGTTGTGCTTTTGGAAAAAATTCCAAAAGCAGCCCCCGTATTACCACCATTTGTTTGAAAGGCTATTAAATATGGTATGATACGCGTATACTCAATATCGCAAAATAAATGCTTTGTTATCAAGTCAATGCCTAACGCCACCAATATAATACTAGCCATTACAATATATTTTGTTTTAAATTTCATTTTAATCCTTTTTTTCAGGTGTCAAAATCTTTTTGCCCTCAGGTGTAAGTATAAAACTATCATCTTTAAATCTATGAATGCTTCCATTAAGCCCGTATACTGCGCCACTAATAAAGTCCAATATACGTGTACGGTCATCATCTGATATCTTTTCAAGATCTAGCATAACAGATTGATTTTGCCTTAATGCATCTACTGCGCTTTGAATCTCTTTCATAGTAGTAGGACAATATATAATAAAGTTGTCACGCATACCAATATTAAATGTGTCAGTTTGAAAACCATTCCTAACAGGCGCTTCTGTCACAGTTGGTTCTTCCTTGATATGCATATTAAAATTAGCATACTTATCATCTTCAACAGGCTCCTCTACTGCTGTAGCCTGCTTCTTTTTGGAATCAAATCCCAAACCTCTCATCAACCAATCGCCAAATCCCATATTTCACCCCTTTAATCTTTGTTGTTAAACAATTGTTTTTTCAAAATTTCGTATTCCTTATCGCTAGCCAACTTAAACTCTTCATTGACGCGTTGATAAATATCAATTACGCCTTGAGGACAGTTCTTAGCCTTAGCCTTTTCCACCATCTTACCAGAAATAACAATAGCATTCGCTCTTGTGTAATTGATGTTAGACAATATAATGGACTCAATCACTTCAATGCACTTACTTTCAAACTCTTTCTTATTCAAATCCATACAATCACCTCTCTTGATATATTATTAATTTAATAATATAAAACTTTTTCCCTTTTGTCAATAATTTTAATACAAAAAAGGCAAATAGTTTCCTATCTGCCTTTTGTAAAAGATTAATTGCTTACACTCGCCTTGCTTAACTACAGAAATAATAATCCAACCTTCTTTATCATCCCTATAGTACAAAGTAGTTTTTACAGTCTAGCGTATCTTACGATGTAGCTCCTGCCAAAGTGAATGTGCGTGTATATTCTGAAACAGCGTCTTTATAATTGTATACCAATGTATAAGTTATCGTTCCTTCACCCTCAGTCTTGCTTACAGTTATATTAAATGAGTTATACACTGAGTTTGAATTAGATGTTGCAGTCTCGCCAACATCAATGCTAGAGTCTTGATAAGTGATTAAACCTAGCAACGCTTTCTTAAGTTCTGAATCAGCATTTACATCATCCGTAGTTAATGAGTCAGCGCTTGCCAATTTAGTAGCCAATAGATTGCTTGCAGAGCCAGTCTCATCTTTAATGTTTCCATCAGCATCAAACGCCTTAGCATTGATCACAAAATTGAATATAACTGAAATTTCACGTTCAAACGTACATCCGCCAATAGGATCTCCCGAACCATCTTCCGAAGTGTATACATTAAGTGTAAGTTTTAAGTTAATCTCTTGTGATTTATTAAAACTTGTAACATTGTCAACCTTTATTGTAGAACCAACAGCAGTATAACCCGTATATGTAGTTGCAACCGTCAATACAAGTTTATTAGCAGTTGTGCCTCCAACACTTATACCAGTTTCACTCATACCGAAGTCCTTCAAGACATACTTACCGCTTTCTGGTGAATAAAGTTTGGTCCAGAATACATAGCCTGATAAATCAATTATTGCAGAGTTCGTTAAATTGCCATCACCATCTACCAATCTAGAGTCATCAATATTAATCACAATAGAAGAACCTGCATTAAAGTTAATCTTCATTGCTCCAGTCTTGCCTTGAAGTACATAATAATCTTTAGTAATACTAAATACATTAGGTAAATCATCCTCCTCAATCGTGTATGTCACTTTATATAACTGATAGCCTTTTATCGCACTACCCCACTGTGCAACTATCAAATCATTATCATCTGCATCTGTGGCTATAGATACTGTCCCTTTTACAAATTGTGTGAAAGAGCCTGTATTGGTAGCTTCTCCAGCCGTAATACCAATAATCTCAGTGTTATACCATTCTTGACCAATTTCGCTTTGTAGGAAGAAATCACTTAGTGGTCGACTGTCATAATTTTCAATGGTTACATTACCTTGAATGGTCCATTCTTGTTTTAATAATTCAGTATTAGTATTCAAATCAACCAATGCTACATACATTTTAGCCTTATTGGTAAACAAGTTATCAGGCAATATTGCAGTGATAATATTAGTATCTTCGTCAAAATTTACACCCCTTACATAATACTGTGTTGGGTCGCCTCCGAAGTCAGTTATATTCACCTTATAATATATGTTTGTATCAGCATCATAAGCATAATAAGTCACTTTATCAGACCACTCTACATCGTTAGTACACTGTTCATGATTAGGGCTAATCTCATATGTCTTATACCCTGTAGGCTCTGTACTATCTTCCACCATCAACTTAACACCAAGATTATGCGTTAGTGCCAAATCCCTAATGCTCTTGTTGTATGTATAATAATCGCCAGGTGTCCATTCTGGAGCCGTTGTCTCATCTGACAATGACTCGTAGGTAGTGATTTTATACCATGATCCAGCAGGCCAACCAGTTGGTTTTGACTTTAATAATGTATAATTGTCATCTGAATCTTTTTCATAATATAATCCCTCTTTCCAAACGTCATCTGTAGGAGATGAAACAAGGTCAAAGTCAGCCCTATAATAGTTCTTGTACGCGTCGTTACTAGCCCAATCATTCGGCTTAGATGTCAATGGTGTTAATAATGAATATAATCCAGTGTTTGCAGTATCCATTATTGTTATAATATTTCCCTCGCTCCAAGCACCATTAGGTTCGCTATAAGTAATTGTACGGTCATTTGCTATGTAATGTGGATTAACATTTACACTAACATCATTGTACACCTTATAGAACGCGTAATACTCATCTTCCGTCCCACGACTTTCGTGTGTACAACGTACAGCCACTGTATAGTATTCTCTTTCGTTAGGATTGCTAGGATATGGCACATTAGGCAACTCATAGGCATCCCATCCAGAAATCGCCTTATAATCCTGTTCTTTAGCCCAAGATTTAGAAGTTTTAATATCAGCGATATTTGTAGAATTAGGCACAATCAATATTTCGCGCTTAACTTTGGCCTGATGTTCAATATAGCCAACATTTCCAGCCAAATCTTTCACACCTATCATATGAATGTTAATAGCATAGTTACTATTTATAGGTGATGTCGCACCTGTTGCTATCACACCGTCAGATTTTACAAGAGAAACTATCTCGCCTGAAGTATAGCCTCCGCCACCTTTACTATCAATGCTGTTATTAAACTTAGTAACAACTTCATAATATTTATGCACTTGAATTGTGAATGACTTACCATACCCAGAGCCATTTGTTGAATATACCAATAAATCAAATGTTCCTTCTACGTTACCTGTAATTGTTAACATACCATTTGTTGGATCTACCTCAACCCAAGGTGTGCCATCCTCATCTTTAAGCCCGCTAGATAGATTTGCAACTGCAAAACGTAAATAATTACCAACATTGCTAGCACTATACTTAGAATATGTTTGGTATTGTTTATTTTCCTCATCGGTGCCAGTAGTTCCATTATACAATGCCTTGTTGACTAAGCTGCCATTATCATATATTACATTGCCAGTTGAATATTGTTCAAGTGTTATAAATATGTTATTAAATATATCATCATCCGTGTCTTTGCTAGATAATAAGTTAATATATGTTTTGCTACCAACGGCCCCGTCTTCTGGTCTATATTTCTCATAAATCTCAGACCCCAAATACAAGTCGTATCTAGTAACATCACCCATATGACGATTCATACCGATCTTTATATCGTTTATGATGTGTACACAATAATACACTCTACCTATTATATAGTCACTTTGTTTAACATTAAACATCAATGTAACATATTTACCACTGTCATCCACGCTACGCACACCAAATGTATTTTTTGTACCATTCCAAGACACATATGAAGTGCCAGGTGTAGAGCCTAAGGCTAAATGCGACGAATTGCCATATTCATCAATAGCAATAATAGTTCCTTCTACTTCACCATATCGGACAAAGTTAGCATCAGTACCAGTAAAGACAGGAGTTATTTCACCACCATTACTTAACGTAATACGTTGTTCAGCAGAGGTTAGAAGATTTTTGGTAATGTCCCAACCTTCCGTTCCGCCATAAAGTTCTTCAGCATTTTTTCCTAAATATGTATAGCCATATACGACCTTAAAGTCGCTTACAACAACTTCAATCTCTTGTTCACAGCCATCAACCGTTACAATTGAAAGTGTTATAACCTCAAAATTGTCATCACCTAATATGTCTGTAGAACTCTTTGTGGTAATATCAGCATAGTTAGCTACAATCACATTCTTGCCATCAAATTTAAATCTGATTGGAGCATCATCACTATTATTGATGTAACCAATAGTGCCATAAGCCGGATCATCAACAGGTGCATAGTTTAATGTTGCTAGCACAAAGTTTTCGTTACGCAATTCATCAAGCGTCACTGAAATATAATTCATCTTGTCATCTGCATCGTCATCGTCAATATGTAACAAGTTTGTATTGTATTTAACCACACCAAAATCTGATTCAGCAGTCATTACTTGGAATTTATATTCCAATCCGCTTATCGTTTCATTTGTTATTGTTAATGTTACTTCAGGCGAAGGCTTGTCCTTATCATAAGTAAAGGTTAATATTCCGTTAGCGTAAGTACAACAATCACCTGTTGGAGCAATATTTAAATAGTTAGGGTTGCCTTTAGTTAAAAAGCCCATTGTAATCATATTGCCTAAAGTGGTGTTGACACCAGTAATATTAGTTAATTCTAAATTAAATCTAGAATTATTCACGTGTGCTATACTTCCGGCTCCCATACTAAATAGATGCGGCAAAGTGTGTTTCATTTCAACTTGTGTAAAAATATAATATGTGTTATTGTCAACCGGGCTAGCAACTTTGGTGTAGCCATCAATGTCATTTCCTGTGTAAAACTCACCCGCCATGCCACTTTGGTATGTTTTTGTAGATATAGTATAATATCCGTTAGGATCTGATTTATAAAGAATATATTTACTATCGGTTTCATCCCATGTATACCATAAGTTTGTGTCTAAACTTGTTCCACTTACCACAGTCTCCATCTCTGCATCTTCAGCACGGTATTGCTCGGTTAGTGTGTAACTTTTTGCCAACTTAATCCACAATGTTTGGGTTGCATATTTACCCGTAGTACCATGTATTGTTATTTGTAATTGAAGCACTTGATCCATAGCGGTGTGTGCAAAATTAATATTGCCCAAGCCAGTCATTTCACGATTAGATAATATATAACTACTTTTATCGACATTATTCTCAGTCACTAAGCTAAATGCTACTTTGCTGAATTCCTCGACATTAATTGTGTATAATGTTGTTCCACTGCCGTCGGTTTTAATTTCGATAGTTTTAACTGAGTCAGCATCACCACTCTTAGCTAAATACAGGCTACTTCCAACCTCACTAACAGAGGTATTTTGAGTTGTCACAATAGGATTGTCTTTAGTTTCACCTTTCTTTCCTTGACTGGTATTATACTCTGGGTTAATCGAAGGTTTAACCGTAACATTAAACTCCGTGTTTATTGGAGTCAATACATCATCTAATGTGATGTTTAAAACATAGTTTTTCTCCGTCGTGCCTTTCACAAAGTTTAACTCTGTTCCATCCAATTCCGCAATATCGCTATCATGGTTTGTTATAGTGCCAACAGTTTTAGTAATTAACTTTGCAGTATTCCCTGATTCAGTGGTATATGTAATAGTAAAGTCTCCACCATAATTATCAAATATTGTTGTTAGATCTAAAGTTGTATTAAATGCATTCGTTCCATTCCATTCTCCAACCGTTTTATCAGTAATAGGATTGTTAACAAACGTATATGCAGCAATATTAAATTTTAGATAAATATTTAATGAATAAGTTATATCGTCTTCAGTATCTGTTGTTCCTTTATTGTCAGTATAGTCATATTCTAATTCTAACCAGAATGAAGCTAGGGTGCTGATAGGGTTTTCAATAACCAACTGGTTGCTAGCGTTAATACTAGCCACAGTACATTCAGTCCATTTAGAGTTAAATGTTGTTTCAAAGTCGCTAGCAGATTTGTCTGCAGTGTTAAACCATGTGTCAAAACCGCTATACAATACAACCGTTGTATCATCTTCAACATATGCTGTTCCATCAGCCTTTTTATAATCACTTGGCTTAGCAATTTTAACATCGCCAGTTACATCTCTTGCGCTTGAATTATCAAACGCAACCGATGATGGAGATGTAAGTTCTGCTCCGCCATTGATTTGAACTTCGAAATAATTGTTATCGAATGTAATTGTATTGTTATCAGCGTCGGTTCCATAGCCATATTTATGAGGTTCTTTTAGTTCATACTCATAGTATAAAGAATTGTTGTATTTTTCTACCTTTGAGCCTGACTCAACATCAACATTAGGAGATAACACCAAACGATAGTTGCCTACATATATCAATTCTTCGTTATGTTCAATGACCACTGCAACTGTTAAAGTTTGAACATTTGTATTGGTTTCAATGATTGCAGATTTAGGAATTAATTCGCCTCTATTATATGTTTTGTTTACCTCGGTGCCTACTGTGAATTTAATATTTCCGCCACCTACGATAGAGTTATCTACCATAAATACGTAAACATTGTTCCAATCGCTATCCACAAATGAAGCATCAAACTCGCCAAGTTGCGAAATAGACTTTCCACTATCACTTATAGCACCCTTTATAGTCTTAGACGTTCCATCAGGTTTTATCTCTGTTGTATTATTATGAGTTCTACGTGCAGTAGATGTTGTAGCATCGTAATTAAATACTGAAGCAAAGCTATCGTTTACTAGCACTTTTAATATATAGTAACCATATGAGCCAGTGTTAGTAGTAATCTTAAATACTAAATATCCACTTACACTTAAACTTCGTGAAATTTGTATAGTGTTGTTGTTATAAATATTAACTGAATCAACAACATTATTTAACACATCAGCATATGTTGCACTTACGGCAACAAGCTCGGTAGATGCAATGCTGTTAGTGTTTTCCTCTCGACTAAAGTATTTCCAACTAGCAGTAGCCCAATCACTAGGTTGAGTTGCATTTGAAACAACTTCAAATTTATTGGTTGCGGCACTGTATGTATAATACGTGTTTGCAGAATATGCCTCAGAATCATCTGTTTGCCATACATTTTTAAACGAATAAGCTTGATATCTAGTAATATTCAACAAATCATCTGTAGTCAATTTAATGGTATCACCTCTTAATGCCACATCAAACTTAATCTTTGCATCATTAAACCATTCTGTAGCACTTGTGTCATAACCCAAGTTTTCACCAATATCGTTATACAATACATTAAATTGATCATAATTTAGTCTTGTATAGGTTCCATCTTCATTAACAACAATTCCATTAGTAATGTTTGTTATACCCGAATTAAATAAATTATAAGCATTATTTTCAGCCGTTTTATTATCTACAACAAATGGGTATGAAATTTCAACCTGAGTTTTGTTTGCCACAGTAAATTTAACATCATATTTATAAGTTCTATTGTCACTATATGTCAATGTTACAGGCAATGTAAGTGTATAACTATTTCCCTTTGCGCTTGCTGTAATTGATCGAGTGTTGCCCGACGTGCCTAATGTATAATCACCGGTGCCGAATGATATTGAAGTGATTTTGTTGTCGTGACCAGTCTTAATATCAAACAATCCGTTAGTCGCCGTACCACCATCGTATAGTGTATATGCATAATTTGATAACAACACATCAGTATTAGGTGTAACGATGTATGGAGCCACACTAATAGTATATGACCGGTTGTCTTTGATATTGACATACTTACTATCACCAATCTTAAATATTGCTTCAATACTATATGTAGGATTAGCAACCTCAGTCACATTGTCATCTAAATTATTGCCAAAACTATCATACTTTAGATTAATTCCATCAAAATATGTAAGTGTGATACTATTATCGTGAGTAACTTTCTTGTCGCTATTGCTAATCGTAAATGTATATATTTTTTTACCACCCGCTTCGGCTGACAATGCAATATATTCATTAGATGAGCCGGTGGCTGTATTTTGGAACAAATATGCATTCTGAGTGCAGTATATTGATTCTACACCAGTTTTAATATAATGAACATTACCAACACTATCCTGATTGTCGTTTGCAATATTTTTGAATTTACCAGTTGAAATATCAAATGCATTGTTTTCTATAATATTTATGCTGGTGCCAACATAATTATATGTTTTAGTTTCTGAGCCATCACTAACTATTAGTTGAGTCCCATGTTGAGTTCTCTTTTGAGTTAAAGTATAGCCTGCGTATTTATATGTAATTTCAAGGTTTAAATCTGCAGTATGAATCCAGAAAATATCAGTTAGAGTTGCTCTTTGATAATAAGTTATTCCAGTTTCTTCAGAAGTTAATAACACATATTTGCTGTCAGCTTCAACCCATTTATATGTCTCACCTTCTACATAATTAGTAACTTCGTAGTAGTGGAACTCTCCAGCACGTTGTAGATTAAACATATTTTGCAGTCTACTAAAATCAACATCTTTTGTTTTAGTTGCAGTCAAATTAATGGTTTGAATGTCTTGTACATTTCCGCTAGCGTCAACAGATTTTAATTCAGATGTGGTTGTAACTTCAAATTCTATATCGCCTACTAATATATCTCCCAATTTAACACTAACTACAACATAATATGTTCCACATTCACTAATTGGATATTTTACGTTAAGCGTAGCGCCATCAACTCTTGCAACATTGGTTGTGTATTTAGTTTCATGGTTAGCGTCTTCATAAGTGTTGACTACATACTCAATAGCATCACCTGCCACACCTTCAAACTTGCCCGCATCTTCTTCATATTCTGGGTAATAAGTGTATAGGACAGTGGTAGTGATAGTGGCGCCTGGATCAGTGGGGTCTGGGGCGGTAGTTTCTGTTATATATTGATTCAAGTTAAGGTCAGCTAAATTCACAGATGTATCATTATAATCATTTAATTCTTTGTCAGATATATCACCGGTTAAAACAACATTTGGACATATCTTTAATACAAATGTATCAATCACTTCAGCCGGGTCAATGCCAGTATAATATATTTTAAATTCACAATCTGTTGGTTCGGTCACATCTGGAACAAGCCATAATATTTGCCCGTAATATATAGGATAAGATGTGTCACCAATTGTTATTTCTACATCTTCCGGCTCCGACATGTTTCCATACGAATATGTTATCATAATCTTTTCTTGTGTTGGCTCAATTATACGATATAAAGGATCTACCTTTGTCATTGCAGTCTTTGGATCTTCTGTCAATACGTTCGCCAAAACAAATGTTGTTCCGCTATAAATTTTTTCAGTTGTGTTATTCTCATTGCGGTATCTATCCCAAGGGCTTGTAAAATTCAATGTAAAGGTGCGAGTCCCAAACACGCTTGTTACAATAACATCAAATTTTATCTCTGCAGATGTGTTACGTGTAAATTTCCATGTACCATTTTCCAACTTAACAGTTTTAGCAGGATTTCCACCATCTGTGATAACTATGTCATTAACTATTGTTTGAGGTTTTGTATAACCTGGTGTGTGCACGGTGCCAATTGAAACATCTAGTTGTCCGGTAATATCAGTGCCATCATACGTATAAGAGTTTACTCCGATTGTAAATTCTGTTGAGTTTACAGGCTCCTCCTCACCTTCAGGCAATCCGCTTAAGTCAAATTTCCCATCTTGAACAATCTTAACAATAGGGATTTTAAGTTCAATTGTTTTATTGTTCAGGTCTGTTAATGTTAACTCTTGTTTTGCATTGTATATTTGCGCAGATGCATGCTCAGATTCGATAGTATGAAGGCTATTATTGTCTCGTGTAAACGTCAAATTATTAGCAGAGCCTAGCTCATAGGCCACGTTTTGAGCATATGCCGGCACCGGTTTAATCCAACGTGCATCCTTTGAATCTGGCACAGATGTTTTAATTCCAGTATTAAATGCATCTACAGCATCTATTGCAACTGCGGTGGTTGTCCCACCCATATTTACAAATAGATTTCCATCTTCGTCACACGCAAATACTGTGTAAGTATACTTCGCGCTAGAAACGTTGTAACCAATTTCAATTATATAATTAACATTTGCGATATCGTTTTCCGTAATATCTGCATCTGCATCAATTTTATAATATTTGTTAGGCTCATAACTAGTATAGTCAGCACCTACCAGCCCAGAGGCAAAGTTCTTCCCATCTCTAATATAGAATGTAGCGCCATCAACCCAGTCGTCATTTGGAGCAACAGAATCTGTTAATAATATTGCTTTACGATATGTACTGTCTGTCTCCATTCCAGCATCAATCATATAGCCTGTAGCCAAATTATTTTCAACATATAGTTTAGGGCTATAGAATGTAGAATAAATTTCAGAATTTACTTGATACAACCATTGCAACTTCATATATTCGCCGGAAATGATAGAGTTTACTTGGAAATCAACTTTTAATGCTTCAACATGTAGAGCTGTTTTCTTTGTATCATAGTTATCTGATGTAACAGTGGTGTCTTTTTCATATAATTTTAGATATAAATTTTCCTTCATAGTGGCAAAGGTATCTGCTGCAACTTCTGAAATATTGTAATCTTCTCCAACTTTGTTGTAATAGATATTATTCACATCAAATGTAGCATCTGATGCAATCTTAGTATAACTAGCAGTATAGTATGACATCCCTTCTACATAATCACCTGTAGCCAATGCATGAGTTTTAATAAGTTTGCCGAATGTTACCTCATCTTTAGTAGTTGACATATTATTATTTGTATCAAACTCAACAGCCTGCACATAAGTTAAAGATAACATATCATCAAGTATTTGTGCTGAATCTTTATGATTGATTGTTAATACCGCGCTAGCAACTTGCTCGCTGATTAGTCGCCCATCCTTTTCGCCATTCCAATTAAGTTGAATTGAGCTGTGTTCTGCCACGATTTTCCAGGTATCAGCATTAACTTTAGTTTCAGATTCATTACTAAAGTATTCTCCACTATACTGTGATGTTGGTTCAATGCTTGAAGCATTAAAATCATAATAACTATTAGCCACAATGTACGCTGTAACATCAGTATTTACACGTTCTAAATCAAATATTTCGGTGCCTGGTAATACAATCTCAAATGTTTGCGTCTCACCAAAAGCTTGCCCGTACACACTTGCAATTGTATTGATTGTAACATTAGCGCCTTCATATTTAACGCTTGTGATATTATAATGATCGACTATTAAATATGCATCAACATTAATTTTGCCATCCGCATCCAAATCTTTGTCGCTTATTGTTATTATTTTGCCATCTGATCCATAATACTTTCTTAATTCAACATACTTCAAGCCCTTTGCATTAATCAAATCAACATCTTTGTATTCATAATAATTAGTGTAACGCGTTGCCCAATTATTAATGTCTTCTGAAGACAATTCAACTTGTTGATAACTCAAGTCATAATAGATTGCGCTTGTGTTATGCTTATTAGAAGCTGGCACATAAGCCGTAGAATCTTGTTTATAAACCTTTCTACCCACAATTAATGATTTATCATATCTAATCGTTGTATCAGTACCATTAATCCTTGCCGTTGTATAAGACTCTTTCATTAAATCATCAATATATTCTGTGGCAGTCTGCAATCTATTTTCTTCTTTTAGGTATTTCGCTTTAGGAGTAACAATATATATTCTAGAACCATAATTTAATCCATTAGCTTTTACCTCATTCACAAACTTGCCAACTTCATTGAAATAGCCAAGCAAGTAAAACATTTTGTCGTCATATTCAAAGTTAATATTCTCAACAATTTCAAAGTGATTTGTGATTTTCTTGTAATAATTATTCTTACTATATGTATCACTAGATTTAGAATACTCAGTATATTTACCCTCAACTTTTTTATAGTAAGTGCTTACACCCCAATCAGTTGGAGCTGAGTTAGAAGTCAGCGGAATATAATCTATTTTAGGGGCAAACATTAGATAGCCGGCATCTGCATATGTTCCATCTACCGCGATACGTTCAGATATATTGATGCCTTCACCATATGTTAATTTACCAGCATCAACTTGCACTGGCAAATACAACGATTCTGATGGATTGTTAATTGTTGTAGAAGTCGGTCTGGTTGAAATATTAATTGTATATTGTGTATGAGTATACGCCCATGTGCCATCACCATTAACTACAATTGCATACATCTTGATTGTATGAGAAGCTAAATCTTCTAAATCTGATATTGGTTTAATCGTAATACCAGTATTATAGCCATACTCTGAATCAAATTGAACACTTGTTATAAAACTGTCTTGATTAATGCATCTCTTCCCATCAATGTCAAGAATCGATAAATATAATCCTTCTTTCAAAGTGTTAATGTGATAGATTGTATCTGAATCTACAACTTCTGTTTCAACAATCATTATGCTACCTGACACAAAGTTCCAAGTTTGATTGACTGCAGGTTGATCAACCCAATTACGGCCTTTATCAGTGCTGGTTGATTTTATAATTTCAATTTGCGCCTGTTTATCTTCTCCAACCTTACTAAAACTCAATTCTTTTCTAGTTTTACCATCGGCCACTAAAGGAATTGTTATTATAATACGTTTGTCTTGAGTTTCATATCTCAATGTTAATGTATAGTTAAGATCTTCTGAAAGTTCAGGATAATTTTTCTCTAATTTTACATCATATCTAGGATTGCCAATCCAGTCAGATATTACAGCATTATCAGTCACTTCCGCAGTATAGGTGCCGTTTTGATTAAAGATGTTTATATTAAATGTTGACTTAACATCTTCACCATCAACTTTTTCGATATTTTGCAACGTCCAGTTAATTCCAGAAGTATAACTATCCTCATCCAAGAACTTTAACTCGCCATATCTGCCTGTAATTTCAATTCTATCTTCACCTTTTGATAAGACAAGTCCCAAGTTTGTAACTTCAGGTGGTGTGAGAGGATTGTTTGCCACAAAATTGTTATCTTCAAACAACTTCATATCAATAGATTCACTATCTCTATCAAATCTTATCTCTGTTGCCTCAGTGCCACTAACATCAATAATTACAGTTTTAGTAATCATCTTTCCAAGACGTTCAGATAATGAAAACTTGCCATTTAAAACTTCTTCTTGAACAGCATATGTTGGATACATAGCAAGTTTAAATTCATAACTTCTAGAATTCTCAGAATTTAAAATATAATTACCCGTATCAACATCAAATCTTAAAAATTCGCAATCTTCATATTCTGGCTCACCTGTAGCCTGGTTATATGTTGACAATTTAAAAACTTGTTGTTTGGTTTCAGGGTCTTCAATATGCGTCAATAATTTTGACTGACCATTTTCTATGTAATAAATTTCACTAATCTTTGTATCTCTACTCGCAAATGGCTTGTCAGCCTTAAGAGGGGCGCTAATAAAGTGTAAAGGGTAATCCTGCCCAACAATACTCATTAAGCGTAGTCCGTCAACACCACCATAATTCTCTTCATAGCCAAACAATCCATCTCTGATTTTATTATTATCTCCACCGCCTTCAGATAAATCCATAAGCGATACACTTGTTACCGCTCTGTCAATTTCCAAATCCAAAGTTTTATGCAACAATCCTGTTTTGTCCGTTACGGTAATCGTCAGCATTCCGTCCGTGTAGACATCAACATTCTCATCAGTTATATTTTTAACTCGGAAATAAATAGGTTTATTCAAATAAAAGGTATTCGATTTATACACCTCCCATTTGCCATCAACCCAATTCACAAACTCAATCAAAGAAGTATCGCTAAGTTTAATTGTACATTCGGCCTCAGTAATATTGGCAGGTTCAGCCTTAATGGTAAATGAATGCACTTTCCCCGCATCTATCCCAACATCAAACAGCAAGTTAGTTTCTTCAACCGAAAATTCAATAGATGTTGGTTTTATTACCTTCTTTTTAAAATCTCCTCGTATTGCCAAAAACGCAACAACACTGCCAATTATTAGCACAAACGCTAATAGCACGATACCAGAAATTTTCATAATTCTTTTAAACATATTTTACCCCTTTACATTTGGATTGCAACAACTTGAAATATCTGCAACAACCATTTCAATATTAATATTAACAATTTATAATATAATTATAAATTAAATCCATAGATAAAGTCAAATCAATTACTACAAAAACCAACATTTATCGCAATTAAAAATTAATTGATAAATAATTAAAATTAAAAAGGTATATAAATTTTTATTTAAAATAAAAAATGTCGCACACCACTTAAAATAAGCAATAAATCGGAATTTGAAAAATAAAAGAGAAAATTTATTATTTTAATATTTTTCTCTTTTTTTGTGTTTATTTAATTAATTTTTGCGATATTTGCAAACGTTTTATTATTTTAACATTTTTTGACATTTATTTGCCAATTTCACAAATCGTTCAACAGAAATATTCTCTGGTCTTATCATTAAACTTAATTCGCAATCTGTTAATAGTTCCTCGATGTTAGCCCGTCCAACATTATAACTTTTTAATAAATTGTTAACCAACGTTTTCCTTCTCATCGCAAAAGCATTATGTACAAATTTTACAAAAAATTCTCTGTCCTCAATCTTATATTTATCTAATCTTAAATCAAGTTTTATTAATGCCGAGTCAACATTTGGTGCAGGCGTAAAACATTCACGCTTGATAGTGCGCACGTATTTAACATCTGCAATGCTTTGAAGTATAACTGAAGTAATCCCATAATCTTTGTTATTATACTCTGCACAAAAACGCTCCGCCACTTCCTTTTGTACCATAAACATCATGCTATCAATATTGGTAGCAAAGTCCAAAAGTTTAAAAATGATAGGTGTAGTAATGTAATATGGAATATTCGCCACCACTTTAAATCTTTTATCTCCAACTATATATTTAGTTAAATCAACTTGCATAAAATCTTCAAACACAAATTTAAGATTATTGTGTTCACTTTCAAGTTTGTGAAGACGCTCCATTAAACTTTTGTCAATTTCAAACGAAGTTACACTTTTTGCCCTCAATGCAATTTGATTAGTTAGCGTTCCCGCACCAGCACCAATTTCAATAACATCATCTTTATTAGTCACTCCAGCACTTTCAACAATAAACTTTAACAGGTTTGTATCAAATATAAAGTTTTGACCGAATTGTTTCTTAAAATTAATTTTATCCATATTTTATTTTCCTTTTAATTAAAA